>NZ_JANSIF010000019.1:0-45738 GCF_047461935.1 Synechococcus sp. R55.4
TCAATGACTTTTGCCAAACCGCCTAAAGCTCAGTAAATTCAGCAAAGTTCAGGGTTTTGGGGGTTAGAGGCATGCTCCACAGATCCCTCAAGCTGGCAAGGGATCGCTATGATTTCAGCATAGTCTGAATCCTTCTGGGGGAGGGCTGGTTGGGTTGTCCGGATCCCTCCAACGCCAGACGACTAGAATAGGAAGCAGATTTGCCTATTCCCAGCAGCATCACCCACTCAGCAGGGCCGTCTTTTTCCTTATGCTAGACGCTTTACTGGTCATGATCTTCATGTTGGCGGGAGCTGGCCTCGGGTTTTATGGCCTGGATCTGCTCCCTCCTGCCGCCATTCAGGGGGCCAATGTGGAAGGAGCCCGTGTCGTCACCAGCGGCTTTGGCCTGCTGGCAGGGCTGGCTCTGGGATCCCTGGTGCGCTGGAGCTACCGTCGCTTTGAGGCCAATGTGCGCTCCTTGCCGCCGGACGTGTTGATCAGCCGCTCGGTGGGGTTGGTGATCGGCTTGGTGATTGCCAATCTGGCCATGGCTCCTGTCTACTTGCTGCCCCTGCCCCCCCAACTCAATAGGTTCCTCGAGCCGCTGGCTTCGGTCTTTTTCAGCTTGGCCTTTGCTTACCTGGGGGTCAGCCTGGCCGATACCCACGGCCCCTCGCTGCTGCGGCTGTTTAACCCCAACTATGCTTTACAAGCAGCCCTCTGGGCGGAGGGCAATGTGGTGGCTGCCAGCGCCAAGGTTTTGGACACCAGCTCCATCATCGATGGCCGAGTGGCCCAGTTGATCGAGACGGGCTTCTTGGAAGGAACCCTGGTGGTTCCTCGCTTTGTGCTGACGGAATTGCAAACCATCGCCGACAAGGCCGATGCCCAAAAACGAGAGCGGGGCCGCAAAGGTTTGGATACGCTGCAGGCTCTACGAGAAGCCTACCCCGATCGTTTCGTCATTCACGAAGCCAACTATCCGGATCTGAGCACTGTGGACGAAAAGCTGGTGCGCCTCACCCAAACCGTGGGGGGAACGCTGCTCACCACCGATTACAACCTGAAGAAGGTGGCGGCTCTGCAGGGGGTCAAGGTGCTGAATGTGAATGAGTTGGCCGAGGCGCTGCGGCCTCTCTACGTTGCCGGCGATAGCTTTGATATCAAGATCACCCGCGAAGGAAAAGAGCCAGGTCAAGGGGTGGGCTACTTGGAAGACGGCACCATGGTGGTGGTGGAAGAAGGGCAGCGCTCTGTGGGCAAAACCCGCTCTGTAGTTGTGACCAGCGCCATTCAAACCTCAGCAGGCCGCATGATCTTCGCCCGCCTCAACAAGGATCCTGCCCCACTAACCCGCCCGGCCTCTGATCCCGCCAGCCCGGCTTCCTCTGGAAAAACCTGAGTTTTGGCCTGTGTTCCCCTAACGCAATGGTGGTCTCCTCCCCCATGGGTGTGCTCCGACCCACTCCGATGTTCTACACGCAGGATCGCCAGAGGCGCTTCTGGAGTTTTTACTGGGAAGATGCCGAGAAGTACGGCATCCACCCTCAGCACATCGTGAGCGGACAGCAAGTTTGGGAGGTGACCAACGCCGGGGAGTATGAGGCTAAGCTCAACCAGGTGTTTGCAAGCGGGGATCCCCTCTCCTACGAATGCCAGGTGCTCTCGCCCCGCTACAAGTTGCATCTCCATCTTTCGCTCAACCCTGTACGGGACACGGAAGGGGAGGTGGCGGCGATTTCGGTGGTGGGCAAGTTGCTGGGGGCCACGCCTTTTGCGCTGGCCGGAGGAGCCAGCAGCCCCAACAGCCAGCCCCATCCTGTCCTGGCCGACCCGGTACAGGGGATCACGACGCAGTTGGTGCGCAACATCCGGCATTCCCTCGATATCCGGCAACTGTGCCAGCAGACCGTGGAGCAGTTGGGGCAACTGTTTGGGGTAGACCGCTGCCTAATGGCCCTCTACGAGGTGGGGCAGGACTCCCTCACGGTCAATGCCGAGTATCGCTGCCACCCTGGGGATCCCTCCCTCCTCAACCAGACCCTGCGGCTGGCAGATTACCCCCA
The DNA here is from genome assembly GCF_047461935.1 of Synechococcus sp. R55.4. Lineage (NCBI taxonomy): Bacteria > Bacillati > Cyanobacteriota > Cyanophyceae > Synechococcales > Synechococcaceae > Synechococcus > Synechococcus sp. R55.4. Next base: position 2,049 of record NZ_JANSIF010000019.1, read on the forward strand.
TTTGCTACAGGCCCTCAGACAGGAAGAGCCGGTGGAGGCAGGGCGACATCTGGCCATTGCCATGTCTTACCAGGGCTATGCCAACAGCTTGCTCTGGCTGGAAGTATTGGATCTGAACAGGGTTCCTGTTTGGCAGCCAAGCCATATTCAGGTGCTCCAGAGCATTGCCACCTACCTGGGCGCAGCCATTGCCCACGCCATTTTGCTGGATCAAAGTCGCCAACTGGCAACCCGCTTGCAGTTAGCCAACCAGACGCTGCGCCAGAAAAATAAGGAGCTGGAGCAGGCCCGTGCCCAAGCAGAATCGGCCAACCAGCTCAAAAGCCAATTCTTGGCTAACACCTCCCACGAGCTGCGCACCCCTCTCAACGGGATCATCGGCTTTATCAAGCTGGTGCTGGACGGGATGGCCGAAAACCGCGAAGAGGAGCTGGACTTCTTGCAGGAGGCCTATCGCTCTGCCCTGCACCTGTTGGCCCTGATCAACGATGTGCTGGATATTGCCAAGATCGAGGCGGGCAAAATGCAGTTGGAGTTCCAGCCCTGCGACCTGCGAGCCTTGTTTAAGGATGTGGAGGCCAAGACCAGCTTGCAGGCCAGCCAGAAGGGCTTACAACTGAGCTTTCACTTGCCCAACACTGCAGATCAGATTTTGCTCTTGGGAGATTATCAGCGTCTGTTGCAGGTGATGCTCAATTTGGTGGGGAATGCCATCAAGTTTACCCCCAAGGGCTCGGTAACCGTGCGAGCGGATATCCTGCCCGGCAACCCGGGTTTGGCCCGCATCCGCGTCATCGACACAGGGATCGGGGTATCGCTGGAAAAGCAGCAGAAGCTGTTTCAGGCTTTCACGCAGGTGGATGGTTCCACCACCCGCCAATATGGAGGAACCGGCTTGGGCCTGGCCATCAGCCAACGCCTGGTGGAGGCGATGGGAGGGGAGATCAATTTCTACAGCTTGGGCGAAGGGCTGGGATCCACCGTCACCTTTACGGTGCCCCTCTACCGCAAGCCGCTCCTGAGCGGGGATCCGAACCCAGAGGCAATCCCTGTCAAGCCAGAGAAACCTGAGGATGCGGATCCCAACTTGATTTCTGTTCCCAACTCAGCCAAGCGATGACCCACCCGGCAATTGCTCCTGCAACCCCTCTGGGTACCGCTCGGTTGCCCTATCCTCGTAAACGGTTTGGTCAGCATTGGCTCAAGGATCCCGCTGTTCACGAGGCGATTGTGCGGGCTGCCCAGTTGAATGATCTAGAGGGAGACGCGGATCCCACTTGGGTGCTGGAGATCGGCCCCGGCACCGGCCAACTGACGCGGCGATTGCTGGCCCAGGGTGTCCAGGTGGTGGCGGTGGAGATCGACCGGGATCTGTGCCGACTGCTGCAAAAACGGTTCGCCGGCCAACCCCGTTTTCACCTGCTGGAGGGAGATTTTCTCCGCCTGCCGCTGCCTCCTCAACCCCGCCTGCTGGTGGCCAATATCCCCTACAACCTGACCGGCCCCATTTTGGAAAAGGTGCTCGGATCCCCAGCCCAGCCAGTTCGGCAATTCGAGCGCATTGTCCTTCTGGTGCAAAAAGAGCTGGCAGAGCGCCTTCAGGCAAGCCCCGGCAGCAAAGCCTATGGTGCCCTCAGCCTGCGGACGCGCTACTTGGCCGATTGCGAGCTGATCTGCAGGGTGCCCCCAACCGCTTTCAAGCCAGCCCCCAAGGTGGAATCTGCCGTGATTCGCCTCACCCCCCGCCCCGCCCCCACCCCCGCCCGGGATCCCCGCTGGTTTCACCAACTCCTCCGGCAGGGGTTCTCCACCCGTCGCAAGAAGCTCGTCAATGCCCTGGGAAGCTTGGTGGAGCGAGAGGTGGTCGCAGCAGCTTTGGCTCAGCTCCGCCTCAACCCCGATGCCCGCGCCGAAGAGCTGGATCTGCCCCACTGGCTGGCCTTGAGCGATCTGTTGCTGGAGAAAGCGCCCAAAAGGGCTGTTGTTCCTCAAGAGGAGCAGGAACCAGGGTAGGGTAAGAGAGGGAAGCTCAGTTGGATGGATCTCAAAATCCTCTGAGTTTTTTTGCACTCCCCTCCCAATTTGTTTTGGATCCCCTTCGCCAATGCAGGTGCATCCATGCAAAGCAACCAAGGCAAGCAAATCCTCTTGACCGGCGGCACAGGCGGGCTGGGTTTGGGGGTGGTTCCCGTGGTGCTGGCCAGCGGCGCAGAGCTGACCTTGACCTATCGCCAAGAGAAAGATCTTGCCATTTTGCGGGAGCGCCTGCCGGCCAATGCTCTGGATCGGGTTCGCTTTGTGCAAGTGGATTTAACAGATGAGGCGGCGGTTGCCCGCGTCATTGCCGACCTACCCCGCGTGGATGGGCTGATCCACCTGGTGGGGGGCTTTGCCATGGGCCCCACCCACGAGTACAGCTTGGCGGACTGGTATCGCGACTTCGACCTCAACCTCACCACCACATTCCTGACCTGCAAGCACAGCCTGCGCAGAATGTGGCAACAGGGCTATGGGAGGATTGTAACGGTGGGATCCCGAGGAGCGGTGGAGCCGGGCCCGCAATTGGCCGCCTACTGCGCTTCCAAAGCGGGGGTGGTGGCCCTGACCCGCACCATTGCCGCCGAAACCCAAGGCACCGACATCACGGCCAACGTCATCCTGCCCAGCATCATCGACACGCCGGCCAACCGAGCTGCCATGGGATCCGAGCGAGCCAAGCTGTGGGTCAAGCCAGAGTCCATCGGGCAGGTGATCGCCTTTTTGGTCTCAGAAGCAGCGCGGGATCTGCGAGGGGCGGTGATCCCGGTGTATGGCAACGTCTAGGCAACTGGTTGACCAAGCCATGAGCCGCCATTCATGATACAGAATATGCACTTATCCCTATCCAGTTCTTTTCCATGCTGAAGCGATTATTCTTGGGTGGTTTGCGCCGGCAAATCGGTCGCATTGAGGTGGCAGGGGCCATTGATGGCAAAACTCGCGAGCGGGTTCTCAAGGCCCTGAAAGAGGTGGAAGAAAACCAGATCCCTGCTGTGGTGCTGCGCATCGACAGTCCAGGCGGGACGGTGGCCGACTCCCAAGAAATCTACAATGCCCTCTTGCGTTTGCGGGAGAAAAAGGGCACCCGTATTGTCGCCAGCTTTGGCAACATTGCCGCCTCTGGGGGGGTTTATATTGCCATGGGAGCCGAAAAAATTGTCGCCAACCCAGGAACGATCACCGGTAGCATTGGCGTGATCATTCGAGGCAATAATATCGAACGCCTCCTGGATAAGGTGGGGATTTCATTTAAGGTGATTAAGTCTGGCCCCTACAAAGATATTCTCTCGTTTGATCGCGAGCTAACCCCGGAAGAGCGAAACATCCTGCAAGAATTGATCGACATTACCTACGGCCAGTTTGTGCAGACGGTTGCCGCTGCCCGCAAGTTAAGTTTGAATGTGGTCAAAACTTTTGCCGATGGTCGCATTTTCAGCGGAGAGCAGGCCCTTCACTTGGGTGTGGTGGATCGCTTGGGCACAGAGGAAGATGCCCGCCTTTGGGCGGCAGAGCTGGCCGGTTTGCCGACGGATGCGAAGTTCTACGACCTGCTCCCCCGGCGCAGAGGTTGGTCTCGGTTTTTGCCGGCAGCAGAAGCCTTGGCCCGTCTGCAGTTTGAAGTGAGCACCTCGGGCTTGCCCCTGTGGCTTTACCAAAAAAACTGGGTCTAAAGCCCCGCCCTAGGGCCTACGGCCCGCTGACGCGACTAGGGCGGCTTTGTGCTGTGCTACCCGCAGCGGCAGGGTAGTCAACCGCTTTAAAAACCCAACAGTCTCACGACTGGATACAGCCTCAATAGGCTTTGTAGTTGTTCTTTGCAACGGTACCTTTGGGCAAAAGGGAACCGCCCTGGATGCCAGCACGCGCGTAGCGCTTGGGGAAACGCCTGGGGAGACGAGCACCGCTGCCGTAGAGGGGCAACCCGATACGGTAAGTGCTGTCGCAGAACCAGGAACCAGAATCTCCTGCCTTTGGGCAGGGGAGTATGTCAACCGTACAGCCCAGCGAGTCAGAGCCGTTGATGGGTGTGGGGGTGCTGTTTGATGTTGTCGGCATCCTTTACCTCTACAACTGCATTGAGGATCCGTCGCGGCTCAACGCTGTGATTGAGCCTGAACACCCCCCGCTCTGGAGTGCAGGTTTGGTGTAAGGGGATGTGGCGAAACTGGGGCTTGTTGCGATAGGTGCGGGCCGCTGCTTGCACCCGTTCCACGAAGTTTTCCCCCAACAGCACCCCCGGCGGGAAAACATCGGTGGGCAAGGTGGGGATCCCGTTGTTCACGATCTCGGCGTAGGTTGTGGCGTAGAGGAGAACATAGGAAGTGCTGCGGCGTTCTTGGGCTAGGCAGTCCAAATCGGCAGCAGGCACCGGCTCGGCCACCAAAACCTCTACCAGGCGACCTTCCTGATCCTGCTGGAAGCAAGTGGCCACTCCCAGCACCACGTACTCCAGTCCTTGCACTGGGCTGGAGCCAAGGTGAGTTTGAGCAGTATCCGACATCGATGCCGATCTCCAAGCGGGGGAGCGAACTTTCACGGCTCCGGCAGGCGCCAAGATCCCTCAAGCCGGGCGCAGTTCTCACCATAGCAACAATTTTTGCGTCGGGCAGCGGGAGCTGTTGCAAGATAGAAGGCGGATCCCAGCCTAGCTCTCTGTGAAGGATGACAGGGGCAGCATTTGGCTACAGGGATCCAAAATTTGCTTTACTGTAGCGAAGCGGGGTCAGTACTGCCCGAGGGGAGCAAGGGGTTGGGTTCCAGGCACCTTTGGCAACCCTTGATTCATCATTATTGATTCATCATTATCTAGGAAATACTTGCTCTAAGGATCCGACCATGGCGGATGGCGAATACAGACCAGGCTTGGAAGGCGTTCCGGCCACACGCTCCAACATTAGTTTTGTGGATGGCCAGGCGGGGATCCTGGAATATCGGGGCATCCCCATCGAGGAATTGACCGCCCACAGTACCTTTCTGGAGACAGCCTACTTGCTGATCTTTGGAAAGCTGCCGACCCAATCGGAGCTGGACAACTTTGATCAGGCAATCCGCAGTCATCGACGGGTGAAATACCGCATCCGCGACATGATCAAGTCGTTTCCGGAGTCGGGCCACCCGATGGATGCTCTGCAAACCTGTGTGGCGGGCTTGGGGCTGTTTTACCCGCTGCGGGAGATGGATCCCGACTATGTATTCGGCACCGTCACCCGCTTGCTCTCCAAGCTGCCGACCATGGTGGCCATGTTCCACCAGATGCGACAGGGCAATGATCCCATTCCCCCGGACGATAGTCTGGATCACGCTTCCAACTTTCTGTACATGCTCTCGGGCAAGAAGCCGGATCCCTGGTTGGCCCGCATTTTTGACATCTGCCTGATCCTGCACGCCGAGCACACGGTCAATGCCTCCACGTTTGCCCTTCTGGTGAGCGCTTCCACGCTGGCTAACCCTTACAGCAGCCTGGCCACGGCGGTGGGTACCCTTTCGGGGCTGTTGCACGGGGGGGCCAACCAACAGGTGATGATGCTGCTGCGGCAAATTGGCTCGGTGGAAAATGTGCGCTCGTTTATCGAGGAGAAACTGGCCAAAAAACAGCGCATCATGGGCATGGGGCACCGAGTCTACAAGGTGAAGGATCCACGGGCCACCATCCTGCAGCGGCTGGCTGAGGAGCTGTTTGAGCGCTACGGCCACGACAAGTACTACGACATTGCCCTGGAAGTGGAACGGGTGTGCGAGGAGTTGCTAGGGCCGAAGGGGATCTACCCGAATGTGGACTTCTACTCAGGGTTGGTCTACGCCAAGCTGGGGATCCCAGAAGATTTGTTTACACCGGTGTTTGCCATTGCCCGAGCGGCGGGTTGGCTGGCCCATTGGCGGGAGCAGTTGTCCGATAATCGGCTTTTCCGACCCACCCAGGTGTACACAGGTGAACGCCAGCAACGCTACATCCCTATAGAAGAGCGGGGTTGAGAGCCGTTTGACAGGGCGCTGGGCCGGGATCCAAACTCAGTAAGGCCCAAATTGTGCGTGAGGCGGTGTGTTGAGCCTTTTAGACTCTCCCCTTTGGCGAGACGGGTTCACCCTGTTTCTGAGCCTTGTGGTGCAGGCAATGCCATTTTTGCTGCTAGGGGTGTTTCTATCGGGGCTGCTGGCGGTGTTTGTCGAGGGATCCCAGTTGGCCCGTTTCCTGCCCAAAGGCAAAATCGGCAGCGCGGTGGCCGGTGGCGCTTTGGGATTCTTTTTCCCGGTGTGCGAGTGCGGCAACCTGCCGGTGGCCCGTCAACTGGTGATCAAAGGGATCCCACCCCACGTGGCGGTGGCCTTTCTGTTGGCGGCGCCGGTGTTTAACCCGGTGGTGATCTTTTCCACTTGGATTGCCTTTCGCTCCATGCCGGAGCTGGTGATCTACCGAGTTCTCTTTTCCTTCGGCATTGCGGTTGTCGTCGGCTTGATCTTCAGCCTGCAAAAGGATTTCCAGCCTCTGTTGCAGCCGTCAGTCTGGCGGGAGCTGCAGCGCAATTGCTCCCAAGAAGCTGATCCGAAGAACATCTCCCGCTCGCCGTTGTTGCAGGGGGGCACCTTCTGGATTGGATCCCAGAGCCCTGCTCAAGGGGCCTCTGGCGGATCCCTGGCCACTTTACAAACGGCTGAAGATGTGTATCGCTCTGCTCTGGCCGCTGCGCCTTCTCCCTCCAGGGGACAAAAAGGAGTTCTCCTGCTGCAGACCTGGGCCAGGGAGATCCGCGAATTGGGATCCGTGCTCATCTTGGGCTCGGCGATGGCGGCCCTGATTCAAACGGTGATCCCGCGTTCGTTTGTGCTGGATTATGGCCAAGATGCATTGCTCTCAATCCTGATCATGATGGCCCTGGCCGGGATCATCTCCATCTGCTCGACGGTGGATGCCTTTTTCGCCCTCTCCTTTGCCGCCACCTTCACGCCGGGATCCCTGTTGGCTTTTATGGTGTTTGGGCCGATAGTAGACTTGAAAGCCATAGGCTTGATGCTCACTCTGTTCAAGCCCCGCGCCATTTTCTACTTCGTGATCTTGGTCTTTCAGCTTACTCTGGTGGGAGCTTTAGCCATCAACTACTATGGCAGTTAAAGCGTTTGTTTGAACCTTTCTCCACAGGGACACCCTCTCCATCCACTCTCCGTCAAATATTCGTCAAATATAGTTGCTTCAGTTTAGGGTAAGACGCCTGGGCTATTGAGAACAGCCTTCTGGCTCGGTGCACCCTAGGTGTGGGTGCAGTGTCCTGCTTTAAATCGAAATGACTATAGAAAGAGTTGCCTGGATAAGGTTTGTCACTAGAGGACTCTGCTCCCAGACGGTTGAGAACTCAGGTGTTACAGGTTTTATTGTAGTAAACTCAAGAAGGACGTAGTCTGGATTTCATAATTATCGCGACCCTATTTTTCAGCAGGACAAAGCTATGAGCAATCTATACTCGACAGACTTTAACTTGTGGATTGACCGAACAACCCGGCTATTGCGGGAAAGGCGCTGGCATGAAATTGACCTAACACACTTAATTGAAGAGGTTGAGAATTTGGGTAAGAGCGAACGACGAGGGATTACCAGTCAATTAACTCGCCTTCTGCTGCATCTACTCAAGTGGCAATATCAACCTCAGCGCCGTTCAGATAGCTGGCTAGATTCCATTACAGATGCGCGAACCCAAATCGGATTGGCCATAGAAGATAGCCCTAGCCTAAAAGGTTATCTGGTAGAGCAACTTGAAGAGAGTTATCAACGGGCGCGCCGCCAAGCAGCCAGGCAAACGGGGATAGAAATCTCGACATTTCCAGATGTCTGTCCCTACTCTCCAGAGTTGGTGCTTGCAGAGGACTGGCTGCCGGAAGTTTGACAGTCCACACCACAAAGCATTTAACGGTGGACAGCATTCCCACAGTACTGACTGTAGAGCTTTGGACTGGTGTTGTCCTGCCCAGACAATCCATCAGGGATTAAACATGGGCAATACAGATAGACCAAGGCCAATTGCTGTGCTACTGTTGCTATTCCTCAAGCAGAGGCGCGCTCCTGCCAGGTGCGCATCTTGCCCGGATTAAGCAACCCATAGGGATCCACTTCTTCTTTGAAACGAATCTGGCGCGGATCCATCACTTTGCGCCCGCCGTCTTCGATGATGAAAGTGTGGGGGTTGGCAATAAATACTCCCTGCTCTTCGTGGTAGCGCATGATCTCGTTTAGACGCTCTTCGGTGGTAAAGCGGACAATTTGCAGGCCGACAGGGGTAGCTTGCCCGTTGATGCGAATCCACTCCAGGTGCATCAGCACTTCGTCGCCAAAATACTCGTACATGTGCTGCACCAGCTTCAGCTCCCGATCGGCGGGAAAAGCCGATTGTAAATAAGTCAGGCTGGGATCCACGCTGCGGCAGTGCAAAGTGGTGTGGTTCCAAGAAAATTCCCCCAGCGAGATCCCCTTGCTGGCCTCCTGGGCCGTTTTGTTGTAAACCACTTGGCCCCCATGTTCCCGGACAAGCTCCAACAGCGGCTCCAGGCTGCATTCGGCCACCATCAACAGGGCCACAGCGGATCCCTCTGGCAGATAGCCCCGCAGCGGCGCAAAGTAGCTGGGGATCGGCCAAGCGTGCAGGCTGACCAATTTCTTGAGGATCCCATCGGCATCTCCCAGGGCTTGGCCAAAATGGGCACAGGGCATAAAGCCCACTTCAGGGGAAAAGGCCACCACCAGCTCCGCCCAAGGATAAGCAGGCGCCAGCGGGATCTCCACCTCGGTGATGATCCCATTGAGGCCCCAGGCATGGCTTACTTTGAATACCTCATCTCCCCGCAGCTCCAGCACCTGGGGCTCTTCCTCCAGGGTGACCACCCGCAGCCCCAAGATGTTGCCCCGATCCCGCAGTTGGCCGTAGGTCACAGAGCCAATGCCGCCGCTGCCGCCGGCAATGAACCCCCCGATGGTGGCCGTGCGATAGGTGGAAGGAGCCATGCGGATCTCCCAGCCCATCTCCCGGGTGTGTTTGTCGATGGCCATCAACTTGGCCCCCGCCTGCACCCGCGCCAAGCCCGGCTTTGCCCAAAGCAACTGGTTGAGCTTGCCCATGTCCAGGATCACACCCCCGGCCAGCGGGATACATTGGCCGTAATTACCGGTACCGGCACCGCGCACCGTAACCGGGATCCGCAGCCTGGCACAGGCCGCTGCCACCCGCATCACCTCGGCCTCATCGGCGGGGCGCACCACCAAATCTCCCCGCTTGTCGCTCAGTTGTCGGCTCAGCACGGGGCTGTAGTGGTAAAAATCCAACGACAACTTGGCCACCTGAGCCGGATCAGTGATGATCTCAATACCCTCTAAGTCAGAACGCAAAGCCTGCAGCTTGTCAGGAGCGGCAGCGATCATAGGTATCCGTATTTGGGTGCAACGGTTCTTCAGACTCCATCATCGGCAGAAATTGCCTGCAAAAGGGTTTGCCGAGAACAGTATGGGAAGGATCCCTGTCCGGCCAGGTCGATTAGCCGAAGCGGCCCTCCACATAATCTCTTGTGGCTTGCTTGGTGGGGCTGTTGAAGATGACTTCAGTTCTGTCAAATTCAATCAGCTCGCCCACACGGTTGGATCCCACCAGCTCCACGCTGAAGAAAGCCGTCATATCCGAGACGCGGCTGGCCTGCTGCATGTTGTGGGTGACGATGATGATGGTATATTCCTCCTCCAGCTCCTTCATCAGCTCTTCGATACGGCGGGTGGAAATGGGATCCAGTGCCGAACAGGGCTCATCCATCAAAATCACATCCGGCTGTACCGCCAGAGCGCGGGCAATACACAAGCGCTGCTGCTGCCCTCCCGACAGCGACTGACCATTTTCTTTCAACTTGTCTTTGACTTCATCCCAGAGGGCAGCCCGTTTCAGCGAGGTTTCCACCACCTCGTCCAAGTCTACCTTCATCCCCAGCACCCGCGGGCCGTAGGCCACGTTGTCGTAAATGCTTTTGGGGAAGGGATTGGGTTTTTGGAAGACCATGCCGATACGCCGCCGCACCGCCACCGGATCGACCTCTTTGGCGTAGAGATCCTTGCCGTGGTAGGTGAGCTTGCCCTCTACACGAGCACCGGGGATCAAATCGTTGGTGCGGTTAAAACAGCGCAGAATCGTGCTTTTGCCACAGCCGGAAGGGCCGATAAACGCAGTAATCTGTCGGGCTGGGATGTCCAGAGTAACATTTTTTACCGCCAGATTGGAGCCATAGTAGACATTCAGGTTCTCGGTCCTGAAAACGTAAGAGGTCTGGTTAAGAGATTGAGTTTGCATGGCAGCACTCACAAAAAGAGCTAGAGTTCGACGAAGAGTTCGATTCAAGACTTTGTTGAGAATCCTCAGGCTATTTCCTGGTCTTGTACACCAAAAAGCGAGCGATCAAGCTGGCCGCCAAAACAATGGCTAACAAAACCAAAGCGCCCGCCCAAGCCAGCTCCTGCTGCACCCTGTAGGGAATGATGGAGAAAAAGTAGACCATCACCGGCAAGGTAGCCACCGGGCCAAAGAGATCAGTAGACCAGAAATTGTTGTTGAAGGCGGTAAAGAGCAGAGGTGCAGCCTCGCCTGCCGCTCGGGCCAAAGCCAGGATTAGCCCGGTTACGATGGCCGGTGCCGCTGCCGGCAAAACAACGCGCATTGTGGTCTGAAAGCGATTTGAGCCCAGGCCAAGGGAAGCCAAGCGCATGTCGGGCGAAACCAGCAGCAACGCCTCCTCGGTGGAGCGGATGACAATCGGCAGCATCAGCACGCCAAAAGCCACCCCTCCCGAGAAAGCCGAAAAGCCGGATCCCCTCACCACCACAGCATAGGCAAACAGGCCGCAGAGAATGGCCGGTACCCCCGTGAGCACATTGCAGGAAAACTTAACCAGATAAGCCAAGCGGGTGCCGCGACCGAATTCAGACAAGTACACTGCCGCCAAGATGCCGAAGGGAAAGCTCAAAGCCGCCCCCGTAGCCAGCACCATTAAATTGCCGACAATTGCGTGACCAAAGCCCCCTTCCGCCAGGCCAGGGGCAGGGTAGCGGGTCTGGGTGAGGACATCCCAATTTATCCGCTGGATGCCTTCCTTGCCCACATCCCACAGCACCCAAGATAGGGAAGCTATGATCACCGCCACAAAGAGGCCACTCAGCAGGGTTAGGACAATGCCTGTGTAATTGCGGACAGGGGCAATGGCGGCACGAGTAATGTCGATGTCAACCTTCTCAGGGGCAAGCTGTGCTGAGTCGGACATGATAACAGTGCTCCTTTATCTTCTTTCTGCTTCCCAAGTTACTGCTCCAAGTTTCGAAACTTGCGGATGATGATCTCGGCAACAATGTTGACCAATAACGTCAGCACCATCAGCACCACGCCGGCATACATGAGAGCCGAAACCTGCAAGCGTCCTGCCTCGCCAAACTGAGAGGCAATCAAGCCGGTAATGGTGGATCCCGGCTGCATTAGGGAGATATTGATGCGGTTGGCGTTGCCGGAAAGCATGGCCGCTACCATGGTCTCTCCCAGGGCCCGCCCCAGCGCCAGCATGATCGAGCTGACAATGCCCGACAGGCCGGCAGGGATCATCACCGTTAAGAGGGTCTCCCAGCGGGTTGCCCCCAGAGCCAAAGCGCCCTCTTTTAGGCTGCGTGGCAGAGATTCAAGGGTACTGCGGGTAATGGAGATGATGATGGGAGAGATCATGATCCCCAGCACCACAGCCACTATCAACAAGCTGGGCCCCCGCGGAGCCGGGCCACCCAAGAAAGGGATCCAACCCAGCGTCTGGTTAATGGCTCGAAAGATGGGCCGCACTGCTGGAATCAGCACAAAGATCCCCCACAGCCCCAGCACCACACTGGGAGTGGCCACGATCAGCTCAACGGCAAAGCCAATCGGCTCCGTTACCCACTTGGGGGCAAAACCTTCCGTCAGGAAGATGGCAGTGCCAATGCCCAGAGGGATGGCAAAAATCAAAGCCACCAGAGAGGTTACCAAACTGCCATAAATCTGTGGTAGCACCCCGTAGATGTTTTCCACCGGGTTCCAGCGGGCAGTAACCAGGAAGCCCAAGCCAAACTGCTGAATCGCCGGCAGAGCCGCTTCGGTGGTTTGAAGAATCACCCAGATGAGGATAATGCCGGCAAACCCTGCCAAGGCCAGCGTCAGGCGGACAAAGCCCACATCAACAGCCCGAGACAGGCTCGCCTTTTTCTCAATGTCAACATCGATATCCGGGTTTGGTGGTGAACCATAACCCGTAGCCGCTGAAGTCATAGCCTCTCTCCCATGATCATCTTCGGTTCAAAATCTTTCCTAAAAATCCCACCGTGCAAGGTAAGCCCAGCAGCCGACCGAGAAAGCCTCATCTGCCTCCTCAGCCGGCCACCAGCTCCACTCTAGTGGAGTTCAGGCTGCAACCCAGTCATCGCACCGCCTTGGGGTTAACGGTGATGGCATCCAGCTCTGCAAAGATCCGCTGGATAGCCGCCTCAGGCATAGGGATGTAGTCCAGCTCCTTGGTGATGGCTTGACCCTCTGGCCCCTGGGTCCACTTCAGAGCCTCCACCAGCTTGGTCAGCTTCTGCTGATCGGGATACTCGCGGTACAGCATCACCCAGAACAAGCCCACGATTGGGTAGTCATTTGGCCCTTCAGGGTCGGGCACCAACAGCGCAAAGTCATCAGGAATGGGAGCATCAAGCGCCGAGGTAGCTGCCTCAGTCGAGAACCCAACAATGTTGCCCGCTTTGTTTTCCAAGCGAGCAGTGGTCATCTTTTCCAGCTTGGCATAGGACTGGTTCACGTAGCCAATTGCCCCTGGCTCCTGCTTGATGGTGGCGGCTACGCCCTCATTCCCTTGGGCTCCAATGCCAACAGGCCACTCGACAGAAGTACCAGCACCGGCTGTCCAATTAGGGCAAACAGTTCTGATGTGGTTGGTGAACACAAAGGTAGTCCCAGAACCATCAGAGCGGTGTACCCAGGTGATGTCCAGGGGTGGCAGCTTGTTTGCTATACCTGGGTTCTCGGCCTTGATGCGAATGTCGTCCCAGCGAGTGATCTCGCCGGTCACGATGCCGCAGTAGGTTTTCCGCTTCAGGATGAGCTCTCCGCCTTCAATGCCGGGCAGGTTATAGGCAAACTCGATGGACCCTCCCGCCAGAGGCAACTGTAGGGGCTCATAGCCGTATTTAGCTCGGAAGCTTTCCAGGCGAGCACCGGAGAAAGGCGCCTCGGAAGCGCCGAAGTCCACAGTGCCATTGATCACCTGCTCTAGGCCAGCACCACTACCGACAGACTGATAGCTGACTTGCACAGCGGGGTCTACGGTGCGGTTGTAGGCGTCAAACCAACGTTGCAGCAAAGGAGCCGCAAAGGTCGCGCCCGCCCCGGAGATTTGCACGGTTTGGGCTTGAGCCGAGGTCGCTGTTAGAAATCCTACTGTTAGAGCGGTGAGGGAGAAAGCAGAAAGCAGGGTTCGCATAGGTAATATCTGTGGCGAATCAACATCTTCAACCCTATAACCTCAAAGTTAACAGAGGGATATCTAAAGGTTAACTTTGGGTTAAGTCAAGAGAAAAAATCGATATTTTTTGAGTATACTGACTCGTTTCCAAACCTCGATTTTCCATCTGGTGGTCTTGGCCAGTTTGGATTTCAGCAAAATCAGGATCCTGGAGCCCAGGATCCGCGAAAAGGCTTATACTGCTGAACTTCTATCTCATTTGACAACCAATCAAACGGACACAACTTGAATAAGAGCTAAGCTTAGACGGCTGCAAAAAAACTCGATCCAGATCCAAGATGTGTAAAATTTGAGACAAAGATGTTGCTCACCTCTCGGCAAGCTTGGACATGATTTCAGCAGGGCGGGAAAAGCCCCGCCCAGAGATTCTTTCGGCTTTTGGCAGAGAGAATTGGTTAGAAGATAGACTCCAACCTTCTAGACGTGGGGCAGCTCTACATGTTCCCCGAGCAGAGAAAGATCTGGGCTCTAAGCTGGGATCCGCCCGCCCCCCATGAGGTACAGCAGAGCCATACGCACCGCCACGCCGTGGGTGACCTGCTGCTCAATCAGGTTCAAGCTGGGATCCTCCATCACCTCGGAGCTGAGTTCCACACCGCGATTGACCGGGCCGGGGTGTAAAACCCTCACCTCTGGGTGGCACAGGCGCAGCCGCTGCCGCGTGAGGCCGAAAAGGTGGTGGTATTCCTGCAGGCTGGGGAGAAGGAACTCGCCCATGCGCTCCTGTTGCAGGCGCAAGGTGATGACAAAACGCGCCCCTTCTAGGGCAGGCTCTAGCTGCCAATGGATAGGGAGCGTGTGGCCGGGTACAAACTGGGCAAAATCTTTGGGCAACAGGGTGGGAGGGCCGGCTAAGTGAACCTCAGCTCCGGCGGCCACCAGGGCATAGATATCGGAGCGGGCCACTCGCGAGTGGAGAATATCGCCGACAATGGCGATTTTGATCCCTTGCAGCAACTCCAGACGGGGACGCCGGGGATCCAGATGGCTGCAGAGGGTAAACAAGTCCAGCAGGCCTTGAGTGGGATGTTCGTGCAGGCCATCCCCGGCATTGAGAACGCCCACAGGGGATCCGCGGCGGTCGATCTCGGCAGCTAATTGTTGGGGCACTCCTGCCTGGGCATGGCGAACGATTAAGAGATCGGATCCCATGGCCAGAAAGGTGCGGGCCGTATCCAAAAGCGTCTCCCCCTTGCCCAAGGAAGAAGTGCCTGGGGAAAAGTTGAGCACATCTGCCGAAAGGCGCTTGGCCGCCAGCTCAAAACTGGTACGGGTGCGGGTGGAAGGCTCGAAGAACAGCGTCACCACCACCTTCCCCTGCAAGGTGGGCACCTTGGGCAACCGCCGCGTCAACACCTCCTGGAAACTGGCGCTGGTCTGCAAAACCATCTGGTATTCTTCGGGAGTAAAATCCGCCAAGCCCAGGACATGTTGCCGCTGCCAAGCCATAGGGGATCCTCAAATGCCCAGGCGGGCAAAGATCTCGTCTAGGTGAGTTAGGTGGCGCTGGGGATCAAAGCAGTCCTGCAGTTCTGCCTCGCTCAGGTGAGCCATCACCCGGGGATCCGCCAGCAGATTGGCGCGGAAATCCCCGCCGGGCTGGTTCCAGGCGCGGTGAGCATTTTCCTGCACCAGGCGGTAGGCTTCCTCGCGGCTAAGGCCCTTCTCCACCAAAGCCAGCAGCACCTGCTGGCTGAAGATGACGCCGCCGTAGAGGTTGAGATTGCGCTCCATGTTGCGAGCGTGAACCTGCAGCTGGCCCACCAGCTCCGCCATGTTGACCAACAGATAGTGGCAGAGGATGGAGGCATCCGGCAGGATGACCCGCTCTACGGAGCTGTGGGAGATGTCCCGCTCATGCCAAAGGGGAATGTTTTCTAGGGCCGAGACGGCATACCCGCGCAGGAGACGGGCCAGCCCCGTCAGTTGTTCCGCCTTGATGGGGTTGCGCTTGTGGGGCATGGCAGAGGATCCCTTTTGGCCGGGGGCAAAGTACTCCTCAGCCTCCAGTACCTCTGTTCGCTGCAGGTGGCGGATTTCAGTAGCAAAGCGCTCCAGCGAAGAGCCAATCAAAGCCAAAGTCTGCACATATTCCGCATGGCGATCCCGGGAAATGACCTGTGTCGAGGCTGTATCGGGCTTCAGGCCCAGGCGAGCGCAGGCCAACTGCTCCACCTGGGGAGGCACGTTGGCGTAGGTGCCCACGGCGCCAGAGATCTTGCCCACCGCCACCACTTCCCGCAGGCGAGCTAGGCGCTCTTGGTGGCGCAGGCACTCGGCCAGCCACCCTGCCAGCTTAAAGCCAAAGGTAATCGGCTCGGCGTGAACACCGTGGGTGCGGCCGATCATGAGGGTGTAGCGGTGCTGCCGAGCTTGGTCGCGGATAGCAGCGATGAGGTCGGCCAGGCGAGCTTGCAAGATCTCCACCGAGGCCACAAGCTGCAGGGCCAGAGCGGTATCCAACACGTCCGAGCTGGTCAGGCCCAGGTGGATGTAGCGCCCTGCCTCGCCCACGTGCTCGTTGAGGTTGGTTAAGAAGGCAATAACATCGTGCTTCACTTCCGCCTCAATTTCCAAAACCCGCGCCGGGTCAAAGGCGGCTTTGGCTCTGATCTCCTGCAGGGCTTCTTGCGGGATCCGCCCCAGCTCCGCTTGCGCTTCACAGACAGCCAGCTCCACCTGCAGCCAGGTCTGGAGCTTGTGGGCAGTGGACCAAATCTGGCCCATTTCGGGCAGAGTGTAGCGCTCGATCAAGGTGCCTTTTCCGTCGGTACAGTAGGATGAGCTAGGCTATTTTAGCCTTTGGCGTCCCCCCTCGAGGAAAAGCCGCTGGGGGATCCCTGCGGGCTTGGCTTGCGGTGTCGAAGGAGCAGCAAGGAGTTTGCAGATGACCGTCGGAGCTGTGCCAACTCAGGGAAAAAGAGCTTGGACAGCCGAAGAATTCATGGCGTTGTCCAGGGAGGGACATCGCTACGAGATTGTTGATGGGAAGCCAATTGATATGGGAAGCGCGGGGGCACTCCATGGTTATGTCTGCAGCCTCCTATTGGCAGCTTTGACCCCCTACGTTTTGTCCAACAAGCTGGGGATCGTTTTAGATTCCAGCACTGCTTTTAAGATGAAGAGTGGAAATTGGCGCTCCCCTGACATCTCTTTTTTTGCTAAAGAACGCTTGCAGGGCATGGCTGAACTGCCCACAGGATTTTTGGAAGGCGCTCCAGATCTGGCTGTTGAAGTGCTTTCCCCCCGCAATACGGTTGAAGAAATTCATGACAAGCTGGTGGAGTACTTTGAAAATGGCAGCCGCCTGGTTTGGCTGGTTCACCCCAGCGAGCACTACGTCCTGGTGTATCGCAGCTCTCAAGAGCCTGACCGCCTCCTGAAATCGGTTGATCTTCTAGAAGGTGAAGAGGTTATTCCAGGATTTGCCCTGCCGGTGGCTCATCTATTCCAGAAGCTTTCCTTGTAACATCCCCCCGCCCTCACTCTAGCCAATAGAGCTTGGGCCTCCCAACCTTGCCATTGGGCATTCCTGCCCCGCGTCACAGAACGACTTGGCAGAGGAGTCGGTATCTCGACCCTGACTTTCCCGCCAGAGCGCGGAACTTGTAGCTCCCCGCACCCCTTGCAAGTTAAGTGCAGGGGGTTGCCCCTCTCGCCGACGGTCTATATTGAACTAGTTCGGGATCCGAAGAGGACGTCATTAGCGGTGCGGAGCACAATCAAGTGTCGATGGGGAAGGATAGCTCTGATAGGTTTCTTGGCAGCATTCCTCGCTCCTGCCCCTGCCATCTCTTTGCCTGCCTTCCCACCTCCTCCTGAGAAGACCTCGGCCCCAAACACCGCTTCCGAGTTCAACTGGCAGGGATCCCTCAAGTTGCTGCGGGGGGATCCCGTGGCTGCCCTGTCGGATCTGGATCGGGCGGTGCAGTTGGATCCCACCTATGCGCCGGCCTATGTGAACCGCAGCTACGTCTACAACCAGTTGCGCCAGCCGGAAGAAGCTCTGGCCGATGCGGAGCGGGCCATTCAGTTGAATGCAGGGATCCCAGAAGCCTACTTTAGCCGCGGGGTGGCCTATCTTCAGTTGGGGGATCGAGAAGCGGCGATGGCTGACTTTCGCCAGGCGTTGGCTCTCTTCTCCAAGAGTGGCAACTTTGCCGACCAGGCCACCCTGCAGCAACTGCTGCGCCAGTTGGGGGTGGATTAGCCTTGAGTCTTTAGAGACTTGCGTTCTCCCAACCACTCTGATAAGGAAACTTCCTGAGCTTGCAGCCCAAAGACCTGACAAAAGGACTTCACCACCACCGGGGCCACTGCCGCCATCGTTACTCGGGGACAAAACTGAACCAGGGATCCCACCGGGCGATCAGGGATCCCACAGGGCACGATGGCCTCGAAGGCAGCTAGATCCGGGCAGACGTTGAGGGCAAAGCCGTGGTAGGTCACCCAGCGGGAGACCTTGATGCCGATGGCCGCCACTTTGCGGCCCTGCACCCAAACCCCTGTGAGGCCAGGGATCCGCTCCCCCCGCAGGCCAAAGTGGGCCACAGTTTCAATAAGCACCTGCTCCAGTTGGCGCAGGTACCAGTGGAGATCCAGACGGTGGTGCCTGAGGTTGAGGATCGCATAACCAACCCACTGGCCTGGCCCGTGGTAAGTGACTTCGCCGCCGCGCTCTACCCGCAGGATTTCTGGCCCTTGTCCAGAGAGGAATTCTGGGCGGGCAGCTGGGGATCCTATCGGCTGAGAAAGGCTCTTGAGAAACTTGGGATCGGCTCCTGCCCCCAAGGTGTAAACCGCAGGATGGGTGAGCAGCAGTAATCCGTCCGGCAACTGGGGATCCCGGATCATATGGGCCAGTCTTGCCTGCTGCCAAGCCCAGGCAGTGCGGTAGGGCACTTCACCCGGCAGGTGAACCTGCAGAAGCGGCAGTTGCACGGGGGATCCAGAAAAGTTCACCTAGCTTACAGGTTTAGTTAACCTGCGCCCGCAACCGCTCCAACAGGGCCCGCGGCTGCAACAGCCCCTCAATGCGGTCAATCGGCTTCCCATCTTTGAAGAGGATCAGCGTTGGCACCGCTTGAATGCCCCAGCGAGCAGCGATGGTTGGGTACTTTTCGGTGTCAACCTTCACAAAAGTAACCGCATCCCCCACCTGAGGTTTTACCTGCTCCAACACTTGCGCCATAACCTGACAAGGGCCGCACCAGGAAGCATAAAAATCCACCAGGATCGGGGTTTTGGATCCCTGAATCATGTCGGCAAAACTTTTGAATTGCTGTTTGTGCGCCATAGGAAACTCCCAGAGTGTTCTGAAAAGCCTGAGATGAAATCTATTTGTAAGCTAACTGTTTGAGATTAAAAATTGGTGTGGAGATCTCGCCGCAGCCTGCTTCGGTTTCCCGGTAGGATGGCTAGGGTTCAGGAGAAGAGCTAGAGCGTACCTGTAGTCTAGGGTGTTGTGGTGGACAAAGGGGCAGACTTTAGCAGGGCTTAAGCACTTGTCTTTTTTTGAGGAGTGGGATCCCGATGGCAACAAGTAGCAGCATGGTGAATCGTGGCGTGTTGGCCACAGTGCTGGCCGGGGTAGGACTCAGCCTATGGGGGGCTTGGCGTTGGCTGTGGGATCCCTGGGGCTGGGCTCAGGTAGTGGCCGGGTTGCTGCTGAGTTTGGGCAGCTTGCTCTACTGGCTCAAGACCCGCCCCGCCGATCACCTGGTGGTGGAGCCCAAGGGCTGGGGCATAGGCCGCCACACCCCCGAGCACTGGGTCATTCAAGCGGAGTTTGTGGCTCGCAACCTCAACCCCCTTTTGGAAGTCACCTTGGCCCAGGTGGAGCCGCGACTGCATTTGCTCAGCGCCGGATCCCTAGAAGGCATTGACACCCGCCTACGCCTGCGCTCTCGCCATCCGGATCTTCCCCCCCGGCAAGACAACTACTGGCAGGCTTATATCCTCACCCCCCAGAGTCAGACTGGCCTAGAAGTCGAGATCGAGCTGAAGGGGAAAGGGCTAGCGGATCTGCGCTCTGCCTGGCTGGAGTTGGACTACATTCAGTACGGGCGGCAGCGGCGCACCCTCAAGACCAGCCACCTCATCCTGCCGTTGCAAGAGGTGGATCCCTTGCCGGAGCTGAACTGGCAGAAGCAGGGATCCCTCCTTTGGGCCGCCGTTCCCACCCATCTGCTGACCCCCAGCGATGACTTGGCCGAGGTGCTGCAGCGGTACGTGAGCCCTCACGTCCAGCCTGGGGATGTGGTGGCTATTTCCGAGAGTGCCGTGGCCATTGTGCAGGGCAACTTTCGCCATCCTCTCCAAGTCCAACCCGGCTGGCTGGCCCGCACCCTGTGCTACTTCTTCCCCTCCAAGACCAGTCTTTCAAGCTGCTACGGGATGCAGACTTTGATCGACTGCTCCGGGGCCTGGCGGGTGGTGTGGGCTTTTGTGGTGGGATCCCTGGCCAAGCTGCTGGGGATCTCTGGGGTGTTTTATGCCCTGGCGGGGGAGCAGGCCGATCTCATCGACGACGTTACTGGCACCCTGCCTCCCTATGACCAGTTCATCGTGCTGGGGCCGCGGGATCCGGCCAAGTTGGTGGGGGATCTGCATCGGCAGACGGGCTACGAAGTGGCCATCGTGGATGCCAACGACCTGGGAGAGGTGAAGCTCCTGGCCGCCACCTCCGGGGTGCAGGGATCCCTGGTGAAGCAGGCGCTGCGCAAAAACCCCGCCGGCAATGCCGCTGAACAAACCCCCCTTGTGCTGATCAGGAAGATGACACCTGACTGAGGCTCTGCTGGGATCCGAGGGCTTGCATCGCCTGGTGAGTGGAGAGGAAGAAGCGCTCAGCGCCCACTTTCTCCACAAACCCAGCCTTTTGGAGGCGATCCATTACCGGCCCCTTCACCTCGGCCATGGCAAAGCCCACCCCTGCCTGCTGCAAACGTTCCACCAGCTGGGTCAGCACTTCCAAAGCGCTGCCGTCGATGAAGTTGATGGCGCTGGCAACGAGCAGCACCTGCTCCACTGTGGGTCGCGCCGCCACCTCTCGCAGCAGATACTCCTGCAAGTAGGCTGCGTTGGCAAAAAACAGGCTCTCGTCCACCCGCACTGCCAAGATACGGGGATCGGTAATCACCTCATGGCGCTGCACGTTGCGGTAGTGCTCCGTACCGGGCACCTGACCCACGATGGCAATGTGAGGACGGCTAGCCCGCCAAAGAAAGAGCAGGATGGAGACTAACACCCCTATTCCGATCCCCTGCTCCACTCCGATCCCCAGCACACTGGCAAAGGTTACCAACCAAACCAGGGCATCGCCACGGTCGTAGCGCCAGCTTTGCAGCAGGGGGTGAAAATCCACCAGGGCCAGCACCGCCACCAGAACAATGGCCGCCAGGGTGGTCTGGGGCAAGAAGGTGAACAGGGGCATCAGCCAGATGACCGTCAAAGCCACCAACAGGCCGGTGATTAGGGAGGCCAGGCCACTGTTGGCGCCTGCTTGAAAGTTCACCACCGACCGGCTGATGCCTCCCGTTACCGGATAGCCGCCACTGCAGGCTGCTGCCAAGTTGGCTGCCCCCAAAGCCACCAGATCTTGGTTGGGATCCACCTTCTGCCGCCGCTGGCTGGCCAAGGACTGCCCCACGGCATAGCTCTCCGTGAAGCCCACCAAGCTAATGGCCAAGGCGGTGGGCAGAAGCGCTGTCCACTGTCCCCAGCTCAACGAGGGAAAGCCCAAGGGGGGCAACCCGGAAGGAATGGAGCCAACAACGGATACCCCTGCCCTCTCCGAGAGGTTTAGGCCCCAGACCAACAGGCTGGTCACGAGCACAGCCGCTAGCGGTGCCCCCTTGGTCAAAATCAAGGCCCAACCTGGAGGCACACCCCAACGCCGCAGTTGGTGGGGCAACTTTCGCTGAGCGTACACCAGCAGGGATACGGCCAGCAGCCCCAAGCCAAAGGTTACCCAGTTTACCTTATCCAGGCTCTGCCACAGCCGCTGCACCAACAGCAAGAAGGACTCCGTATTGGCGATCTTGACCCCCAGGAGGTGGCGGAGCTGGCTGAAGCCGATGATCAAGGCCGCCGCGCTGCCAAAGGCAGTCACCACCGTGTGGCTTAAGAAATTGGCCAAAAACCCCAGCCGCAACAACCCCATCGCCCCTTGAATCAAACCCACTTCCAAGGCCAGGCCTAAAGCCAACTGCCCGTACTCTGGGCTGCCCGGCAAGGACTCCGTCCCGCTGACGCGACCGGCCAGCGGCTCCAACCCCGCCGCCACCAACAGGGAGATGATGGCCACCGGCCCCACCGCCAGGGCACGGCTGGATCCCAGTAGTCCATAGACGATCACCGGCAAAATACTGGCGTACAGGCCCACTTGGGGGGGCAACCCGGCCAACAGGGCATAGGCCATGCTCTGGGGCACCAACAGAATGGCCACCACAAGGCCGGCGATCAGATCTCCCGGCAAATCTGATCGCTGATAGTGGAATACCCAAAGAGACTCCTTAGCAAAGGGCAGGTACCGCGCCAGGATCCCTTGCCCCGAAGAGGAAGCAGAAGGGATCCCACTCATAGCGCCTGACCTCGGTTCCAGGGCATGCGAGCCAAGAGCAGAGCCATGCCACAGGTGTTGGTTACACCCGCAAACACCAGCCCGGCGCCCACGAAGCCACTCAGCAGCAGCCACCAGGGGTTGACAAAGGCCCCCAGAAGGGTTCCGGTGAGCACCAGGGATCCCGCCGCAATCTGCACCTGCCGCATGATGGAGATGGGCGCATTTTGGGTGCGGGTAACAGGCAGCTTAGCCGCTTTCCAAGCCTCGATCCCGCCCTTGAGGCTAATCACCTCCGGCCAGCCGCGGTCTAGCAACTGGCAACCGGCGCGGATGGAGCGGCTGCCCATGCGGCACTGCAACACCACCGGCTTTTCTGGCGTAGAGGCGGGCACTTTGGCCGGGTCAAAGGTAGATAGGGGCATGTTGATGGCCCCCGGGATCCGCTCATCGGCATATTCTCCCGGCTCCCGCACATCAATGAGCTGGACTCGCCCCTGATCCAGCCACTGTTTTAAGGTCAGGGCATCGATCTCCTTGAGACGGGGATCCCGTTCTTGCGAAGCGGAAGGGATAGGGTTTTGTTGGGTTACGGTCATGGTTGTCTCCTTGCTTTTGGCGTTGTCTAAAATGCAAAATGCAGCGATTTTTGGGATTAATCCCCCTCCTCAAGCAAATGACTGGGCTCACCGGGGTAAAACCGGCTATCCAGGATTTGCTCTGAGGAATAAGGGCAGGTTTTGGGGAAAATCTTTCTGGGCAGCTTGGTCTCCTCCAGGGCCAGCTTCAGCGCTCCCAAGTAAGACTTGGAGATGGCCTCTGGCAAATAGGGCTTGAGACTTGGGCTTTCTTCAAGAAGCTCCAGAACTTCCTGCCGCTGCAGCTGGAGGGTGAGGAGCCGGCTTGCGGATCTCCCCTCTGGCTGGTACTCCCACTTGAGGAGATGCCCAACCAAAACTGCAAGTCGGTTTCGCAGTTCCTGCCGCTGTTGCCTGCCCAACGATTCAATCTCCTCGACTAAATTGGGCAGATCCAGCTTCTCCCAGGCCCGATCCCGCAGAAATTGAGCTTGTTGCTGGATCCAAGCGTAGAAATCGCTCTCATAGAGACTTTCTCGATCCACGCTCAAACTCTCCATTTCTGGCAAGCCAATTGAGAGAAGGTTACCCAGAGCAGCGGGCCCTCACCATCGGAGTTTCACATGGGCTCCCCAGCCGGCGGGGGCTTACCCTGCACCTCGCTGCCCAGAAGGAATTAAACCGCTGCTGCCACTTGGCCGCACTGCTCGTTGGCCGGCACCGCTTCCTGGATCTTCTTGGGCTGGGGCAGGTTGAGGCTGTTCATCAGGGCAATGAAGCTCTCACGGGAACGCAGGTTGCCCGTTTCCAGATCCACAAAGCGCGGGTTCCAGCGCTTCTCCTCGCCAATGGTGGAGACGGTGTGCCCGCGATAGTCGTGGCCGGGGTAGACCAAAGTCTCGTCGGGCAGCGTAAACAAGTGCTGGGTAACATGGTCGTACATCAGGCCGGGATCCCCGCTTTGGAAATCCGTGCGCCCACAGCCGCGGATCAGCAGGGCATCTCCGGTAAGGACGCGATCCCCATTCACGCGGTAGGTCATGTGGCTGTCGGTGTGGCCCAGGGTAGCGATGGCTTCAATGACGACGGATCCCACTTGCAGCGTTTCCCCATGACCGATGAAACGATCTGCACATTGAGCCTTGGCCTGTACTGGCACCACCCCTTGGCAACCGGTCAGTTCCCGCAGCTTCCCGGTTCCCGTAATGTGATCCGCGTGAACGTGGGTTTCCAGGCAGTACTTCAAGGTTAGACCCAATTCCCGAATCAGCTTCAAATCCCGCTCCACCTGCTCCAGCACTGGATCCACCAGGGCGGCCTCGCGAGTTGCCGGATCCGCGATTAAATAGGTGTAGGTGCTTGTTTCTGCGTCGAACAGTTGGCGAAATAGCATAGTGCCCTCCTGTCTGGTATCGAAAGCCCGACGTGAACTTGGACTTTCTAGGAACACTATATAACTATCTAGTGTTAAAATCAAGTTGCATGGACGGCGCAAGCAGGTTTGTTGATTGGGGAAAAGTCGGTGAGCAGAGCGGATGTGAATGAGTGTCGCACAATCCTGACGCCGCAGGTTCTCAACAGCGTGGCGGAGTACTTCAAGGTTTTGGCGGAACCCAGCCGGCTGCAGATCCTGTGTGAGCTGCGCTCTGGGCCGAAGAATGTAACCCAGATTCTGGAAGCCACCGGCATGGGCCAGGCCAATGTTTCCAAGCACCTGAAAATCTTGGCGCAGGCAGGGATCGTCAGCCGTCAGCCCAAGGGGGTGAGTGTTTATTACCAAATTGCGGATCCCATGTGCTTTGAGCTGTGCGAAGTGGTATGTCGGCAGTTGGTGAGTCGGCTACAACAGCAAGCCCGCCAACTGGAGCCGCTGGCAGCCATTCACCCAGGTCAATCGAGCTGAGGCGAAAATGGTTCTCAAACGGGTTGGGGTTGTCGGGAGCACCTGATGATTAGTCCAGCCCCAGCCGCTGACGAAAGTAAGGGATGGTCTGTTGCAGCCCAACTTGCAGCGGGATCCGAGGCTCCCAACCCAAGAGGGCGCGGGCTTTGCCAATATCCGGCTGCCGTTGTCTGGGATCGTCCGTCGGCAGAGGCCGGTAAACGATGGGAGAAGGGCTGCCGGTGAGGGCGAGCACCTGCTGGGCCAGCTCCAGGATGGTGAACTCCTCTGGGTTGCCCAAGTTAAAGGGTCCGGGGTAGGGGCTGTTCATCAGCCGGATCAAGCCTTCCACCAGGTCGGAGATGTAGCAAAAGCTGCGGGTCTGGGATCCATCCCCATAGACCGTCAGGGGATCCCCGCGCAGGGCCTGGACGATAAAGTTGCTCACCACGCGGCCATCGTCCTCCCGCATGGCGGGGCCGTAGGTGTTGAAGATGCGGGCCACCCGGATCTCCGTCTGGTATTGCCGCTGCCAGTCGAAGGTGAGGGTTTCCGCCAAGCGCTTGGATTCGTCGTAGCAGGCCCGCGGGCCGATGGGGTTGACGTGGCCCCAGTAGTCTTCCGGTTGGGGATGCACTTGGGGATCCCCGTACACTTCTGAAGTCGAGGCCAGCAGGAACCTAGCCCCTGTTTTCTGGGCCAGTTGCAGCAGGTGATAGGTGCCCCAGACGCTGGTGCGGATGGTGCGGATGGGATCCGCTTGGTAGTGGGGGGGGGAAGCGGGGCAGGCCAGGTGGTAGATCTGCTGGATCCCGGCCTCTTCCAAAGCGGGCGGCAAGGGATCCGCCACGTCGTGCCAAATGAACTGAAAGGCTGGGTTGTCTAGATGAGCTTGGACATTGAGCTGCCGGCCTGTGGAGCCATTGTCCAGGCAAATGACCCAGTGGCCTTCTTGCAGAAGGCGGGTCACCAAGTGGGATCCGATAAATCCCAGGCCACCCGTAACCAGGATCTTCATGATTTCCCCTGATTTCCCCAGCACCTACCAGCCCACTCCAATGAGGGTTATGCCCGCCTGCCGCACCGCCTCCCGATCCAGACAGTTACGGCCATCGATGAGCAAGGGCCGCCGCATCAGCTCTGCAATCCGTCGGTAATCCAGCGACAAAAACTCCGGCCACTCCGTCACCAACACCAGGGCATCGCAATCTTGGGCCAGGCGAAACACATCCGTTTCCACCACCACATGGGCCAACCCCTCCCGCATCCCTGAAGCGGACACAACGGGATCATACGCCTTCACCTTTGCCCCAAGGCGGTGGAGCTGCTCGATTAAGGTCAGGGAAGGGGCATCCCGCAGGTCGTCGGTGTGGGGTTTAAACGTGAGGCCCAAAAGACCAACGGTTTTACCCTTGAGCACCTTGAGGGCCTGCTGCAGCTTTTCCACCAAACGTTGCCGCTGTTCTCGGTTAACCTCCACCGTGGCCTGCAACAGCTTGGCCTCATAGCCGTAGTCAGCAGCGGTTTGGATAAGAGCCGCCAGATCTTTGGGGAAGCAGCTTCCGCCCCACCCTATGCCGGCGTTGAGAAAGGCGCGGCCAATGCGCCTATCTAGGCCGATCCCTTCTGCCACCTGGGTGATGTCGGCACCGGTGCGCTCGCAGATGTTGGCCATTTCGTTGATAAAGCTAATCTTGGTGGCCAGGAAGGCGTTGGCGGCATACTTGATCATTTCGGCAGAAGCCAGGTCGGTGACCAGCAAAGGCACGGGATCCCCTTGCAGGCCCTGCTGGCGGTTGAGGATGGGTTCATACAGCTGCCGCATGATTTCAACGGCGCGGGGGCTGTTGGAGCCAATCACAATGCGATCCGGGTAGAAGGTATCTTGGATGGCACTGCCCTCCCGTAGGAACTCGGGGTTGCTCACCACGTCAAACTGCGGCGTCCAAGGCGAGAGCTCCAAGGTCAGGGATCTGGCCTCTGGATCTCTCCCCACTTCTCGGCTGCTCAGCCGCTGCTTGGCGGCTTCGGCGGCCCCGTCCAAAATGAGCATGCGCACCCAGTCCCCAGAGCCAATGGGCACAGTGGATTTGTTGACAATGACCCGATAGTGCTCGTCCAGATGCTGGCCAATTTCCCGCGCCACTGCTTCCACGTAGCGCAGATCGGGATCCCCGCTGGGCAGGGCCGGGGTGCCCACGGCAATAAACACCACCTCGCTGGCCTGGATCCCAGAGCCCAGATCGGTGCTAAAGTGCAGCCGACCCGCCGCAGTTCCCTCCCGCACCAGCTCTTCCAGGCCGGGCTCGTAGATGGGCAGGCGACCCCGCTGCAGCCCTTCAATCTTGGCGGGGTTGTTGTCCACACAGATAACGCTATTTCCTAGGTGAGCCAGGCAGGCTCCTGTTACCAGGCCCACATAGCCAGCGCCTACCACAGCAACGTGCATACTCAGAGTTCGCTCCCCAATCGGCGGCCACTTGACTAAGCCTTAGCAGCTTGCTTTTAGGGTACCCTCCCTTACCCCTATTGAGGTCGGTGACAGAATAAAGCAGGATATCTGTGGATCCCCGCCCGAGCTGCAGTGAGCTTTCTGGATTCTGCTGCCATAGCCAGCCGCCGTCAGCGCCAAGTGCAGAGGGTGCTGTACGTCACGCTAGGGCTAAATGTCCTGGTGTTTCTGATCAAGTTAATCCTGGGGCTGACGACGGGATCCCTAAGCCTAATTGCCGATGCCCTGCACAGCTCCACCGACAGCGCCAGCAACATTTTGGGCTTGGTGGCCATGCGCTTTTCTTCGCCAGAGCCCGATGACGACCATCCCTACGGCCATCGCAAGTTTGAAGCCATTGGAGCGCTGGGGATCGCCGCCTTTTTGGGGATGGCCAGCCTGGAGATCCTGCGCACAGCCGTGGAGCGGTTTTGGGAGCCCCAGCCCCACCTGCAGATCGATGAGCTGACCTTGGGGGTGATGGTGGGGGTGTTGGGCATTAACGTCTTTGTTACCCTCTACGAGCACCGCTGGGGCAAAGCGCTATCCAGCTCGCTGCTGTTGGCCGATGCTCGCCATACCCTCAGCGACGTTGGGGTGACGCTGACGGTGTTGCTGGGGTTGGCCGGCATGCATTATTGGGGGATCCCTTGGCTGGATCAAGCCCTGGCTTTGCCGGTGGCGCTGCTGGTGCTCCGAAGCGGCTGGGAAGTGCTCCAGGAGAATCTTCCCTACCTCACAGATCGGGTGGCGATCCCTGCCGAGGCCCTGCGGGATCTGATCCTGAGCGTGCCAGGCGTGCTTGACTGTCATGACATCACTTCCCGCGGCATCCCCGGGGAAATGGTCTTTATCGAGATGCACCTGGTGGTGGAGCCACAGGACATTGAGTCCGCCCACCACCTTACCGAGGAAGTTGAACGCCTCTTGCAGGAGCGCTACGGGCCAGCGCGGATCCTCATCCACCTGGAGCCTCGCTCCCATATCGAGCAACCCTAGCAGGAGCTCGCCACCTGCCAACAGATAGCCTAGCCAAACCTCAGGGATCCTGATGTTTCCAAAAGAACACCAAAACGGTATCAACGCCTCTGCGAGCGTCCCTCAAAATCTCGGAAAAGCCCATTCTTTCGTCGGATCCCTCGACGCCTTGTGCCACAAGGCTTTCCGGCCCCAAAACCCCCTCGCCGAAACTCTTTTTGCCCCCTTTTTTCCGGATCCCTCGCAAACGGGTCTTGCATCCCTTGCCCTGCTTGGCTTTAATAGGGGTGGAGTTCCCCCTTCGGGGGGATCCCTAGAAATTGGAAACGTTCAAAAATAAAAAGGCTGCCTGATTGGCAGCCTTTGTAGTTCCCCCTTCGGGGGGATCCCTAGAAATTGGAAACAGTATAAATGTAAAGGCATTAACCAGAGTAATACCTGGGTGTTCCCCCTTCGGGGGGATCCCTAGAAATTGGAAACTTTTCAAGAACTCCTCTTTGGTAAACATACCAAACCTCCGTTCCCCCTTCGGGGGGATCCCTAGAAATTGGAAACCTACGCAAAGGTAGCCTCCCTACCCAGCGATACTGCTGGGTTGTTCCCCCTTCGGGGGGATCCCTAGAAATTGGAAACTTCATGTAAACGTCGTTACCCTCCGTCATTCCTACAACAAGTTCCCCCTTCGGGGGGATCCCTAGAAATTGGAAACGTGCCTTCATCAGGCACTCCTTATATATTATGGACTAGAGATGTTCCCCCTTCGGGGGGATCCCTAGAAATTGGAAACAGCTGGTTGCCTGAGCGCAGCCATCCCTATAAATATGATTGTTCCCCCTTCGGGGGGATCCCTAGAAATTGGAAACTCTAATTGTTCCAGTCGCTCGATAACTTGCAGGTACTGTTCCCCCTTCGGGGGGATCCCTAGAAATTGGAAACAAGAACACCCAGGTGAAATACCTGGGTGCTGTTGGGAGGTTGTTCCCCCTTCGGGGGGATCCCTAGAAATTGGAAACGCCAAGGCGCATGCAGATTACGTCCCAGGGGGTCCGAATCTTCTAGTTCCCCCTTCGGGGGGATCCCTAGAAATTGGAAACTTGTATTCCTGTTTGGTGGCTAAAGAAATAGCGAATTGTTCCCCCTTCGGGGGGATCCCTAGAAATTGGAAACACTAGACTGGCTCACAAGTTGGCTCCGACTACAATCCAGGTTCCCCCTTCGGGGGGATCCCTAGAAATTGGAAACTTCGATAATGTTGCTTTTCGCTTTTGTGTCCAGTGAATCGTGTTCCCCCTTCGGGGGGATCCCTAGAAATTGGAAACAGACTTCACAATTCCTGGTCCTGGTGGGTTAACCCAGGACGTTCCCCCTTCGGGGGGATCCCTAGAAATTGGAAACATTTCTTCGTCTCGCTCCAAACGGAGCTGAACATCTACCGGGCGTTCCCCCTTCGGGGGGATCCCTAGAAATTGGAAACCTTTCCAATAAGTCCTAACGGCTTCAAAATTCTCTCTGTGATTGTTCCCCCTTCGGGGGGATCCTTAGAAGCTGGAAAAGAGAAAATCGAAATCAAACGAAACTGGGCCTGGTTATCAGGCGGGCAGCGAAAACAACGGCTGAAACGCTCCAGAAATCGGCCTGCTGGCTGGGGAAAGTCTGGGAAAGTGAGGTCTGGATCCCCGGCAGCCACCGCTGCCCAAAAGTAGCGCAATTGTGGGGCCAAGGCTTGTGCCTGTTCCAAAGGCAAATTCAGCGGTGCGGAGGTTAAAAACTTAACCACCGCTGGTTCGCTGCGCTGGGCCATCCACTCCCGGGAGAACGCTTGCAAATCGGGCCAATCGGGCAGGGATCCCACCCGGTAGCTCTGGATATGGACTTGGATTCCGGTCTCTCGATCCGACCGGATCTCGACAAGGCGGTAGGGGTGGGGAAAGCTGACCAAAGAGCCGGTGGTAATGTCGTAAACCCCCCCTCGTCGGGCGATGTGCTGGATGTGCAGATGTCCGGTGAACACCAGTTGCACCCCATAAGCTTGCAGCAGCCGCCGCAACTGAGAGGCATTCTCCAGCATGTAGCGACGCCCCCAGGGATGGAGAGACTGGCCGCGCAGATGCTCGACCACATTATGGTGCACCATCAGCAGCACCAGCTCTTCCTCGGCTGCCGCCAATTCTTTCTCCAGCCAGGTCAGTTGTTCTGGGGTTAGACACCCCACCAATTGACCCTGAGCATCAAAATGGTTGGAATTGAGGCCGATCAAACGGATCCCTGGCCGCAGAACCCGGCTGTAATCCAAAGACTGCCCATCCTCGTAGCCAAAAGCTCGGTAGTAGCGGGGAAAATCCGCCAAACCAATAGAGCGCCCGCTGGCCTTGGGCTGGGGCACATCGTGGTTGCCGGGCACCACAAAAGCCGGAAAGGGCAGTCGAGCCAGCCGCTCTGCCAGCCATGCATGGTTTTCCGGCTCCCCATGCTGGGTCAGATCCCCCGGCAACAGCAGAAAATCCAGAGGCAACTGCACCAGATGCTGCAAAACCTGTTCCAGAGCCGGGATGCTCACCTCTACCAGGTGAAATCGGCTGGGGTGATCCCAAAGGGTGGAAGGGAGGGTGACGTGGGGATCGCTCACCACAGCAAAGCGGATCTGCACGGATTACTCCCCTTGACAACAGCAAGCAGATAGAGCCTTCGGCCCACCGGGGGGACAAGCGCTTCTGCTATTCTGGCATCCATCACGGGATCCCGATTATCTCAGGAGCACAGCATGGTGGCCCAGGTGATTACCATCGATCACCCTCTGGTGCAGCACAAGCTCAGCCTCATGCGCCGTGTTGAAACTACAACCGCCGACTTCCGAGCGCTGATGCGGGAGATCAGCCTCTTGATGGCCTACGAGGTAACCCGCGATCTGCCCCTCAAGCTACAGCCCATTCAAACCCCGATGGCCCCAATGTTGGCGCCGATGTTGGCGGCAGAGAAAAAGTTGGTGCTTGTCTCCATCCTGCGGGCCGGCCAAGGGCTCCTCGACGGCATGCTGGAGCTGATCCCATCAGCACGGGTGGGGCATATCGGCCTATATCGGGATCCCCATACCCTGATCCCCATCGAGTACTACTTCAAGGTGCCCACCGATATCGAAGATCGTGAGGTGCTGGTGGTGGATCCAATGTTGGCCACCGGCCATTCGGCAGCAGCGGCTGTAGCGCGCCTACGCCAAACCCGACCCCAGTCGATCCGCTTCATCTGCCTGGTGGCCGCCCCAGAAGGGATCCGGTATTTCCACGAACAGAACCCAGATGTGCCAATCTATACCGCTGCTGTAGACGATGGCCTAGACGAGCACGGCTACATCCTCCCCGGCCTAGGAGATGCAGGGGATCGCCTGTTCGGCACCCGCTGATGGGAGAGTGCCATGCCTACAGCACCCTATGTTGCTGCGCCACACTGAACGGGAACCGCACCGCTGTCGCAATTAGGAAGTTGGGTTGGGCGCCAACAACTGTTCCCCCCTCAACATGCGGGCAGCAGCGCTGAGCAGCTCCTCTTCCAGATAGGGCTTGGTGAAGTAGGCAGTTGCTCCCAGCTCCCGTGCTGTTTGCCGGTGCCGTTCTGCCCCCCGCGAGGTGAGCATGGCAACCGGGAGATGCTTGAAGTTGCTGTCTTCCCGCAGGCGGGTGAGCAGTTCTAGGCCGTCCATCCGCGGCATCTCGATGTCGCAGAAGATGAGGTCGCAGGGCAGGCCGCCGCGCAGCTTTTCCCAGGCATCCTGGCCATCCCGCGCCTGTTCCACCCGGTAGCCCACCTTCTGGAAAGACATTGAGAGCAGCTCCCGAACGGTGATCGAGTCGTCCACGATCAACACGGTGGTCTGGCGCACCTCTTCCGGGGTCGGCTCCTCATCCCGGTGATCCAGCCAGAAGCGGTTGAGATCCCGACGGCGACCGTGGGCTATGTCCACCAGCTCGATGATGTCGGCAATCGGCAGGACCCGCCCGTTCCCCAACACCGTTGCCCCAGAAATGCCCAGTGGCTTGGGCACAGGCCCGCGCAGTTGCTTGATCACGATTTCCTGCTCTTCCACAAAGCTGTCCACCTGCAGGGCAACATACTGACCGGCACTTTGCAGGATGACAATGGGAATAATGCCCTCATCCTGGGTGATGCTGTACACCTCAGAACGGCTGCGGCTGTGGCTGCGGCTGTAGGCCAGCAGATTCGAGAGGGGCTGGAAGGGAAGGCGCTGATCCCGCCAGAGAATCGAGGGCCGCCCCTGCTCATCCGGCTGAACTTCGTCGGCAGGAACATCCAGCATCTCCTCCACGCCATCCAGGGGGAAGGCGATCAGGGCTTTGTCGCTGACACACACCATGGCCTTGGAGATGCTCAGGGTGAGGGGGAGGCGGATGGTAAAGGTGGTTCCTTTGCCCCGCACAGAATCCACTTGGATACTGCCGCGCAGATCGGTGATGTTGCGGCGCACCACATCCAAGCCAACCCCCCGCCCGGCCAGATCGTCCACTTCGCTGGCCTCGCGAACGCTGAAGCCGGGGTGGAAGAGAACGTTGAACACTTCGTCTTCGTCGGCTTGCTCCGACAGCAGCCCCAGCCTTTGGGCCTTGGCCTTGACCTTCTCCACCGGGATCCCGGCGCCATCGTCCGAGACGATGATGATGGTTTGGTTGCCCTGATAGAAGGCCTTGACGGTGATCTTGCCCTCAGGGGGCTTGCCCGCCCGCCGCCGCTCCTCAGGGGTCTCGATCCCGTGTACCAGGGCGTTGTTCACCAGGTGGGTCATCGGGTCATAGAGCTCCTCCAGGATGGCCTTGTCGATGAGCGTGTCACGGCCTTCCACCACCAGGCTGGCCTGCTTGCCCGTTTTGATGGAGAGATCCCGAATGGCGCGGGGCAACCGATCGGCAACTTGCGAGAAGGGCACCATGCGCGCCCGGTTCAGGCCCTCTTGCAGTTGGGTGGTTACCTGCCGGAATTGGCGGGTGATCTGCTCGGCCTCATCCACGGCAAACTCGATGTCGGAGGAGGACTCGCGCACCCGCACGATGAGCTCAATGATCTCCTGGGCCAGAGCGTGGAAGGCCGTAAACTGATCCATCTCCAGCTTGTCGAACTCTTGGCCGGAGGAATGACTCCGCCTTCCTCGGCTGGATCCCTCGCCATTTCGACCGAAGCCCACCGTCACCGTGCCGCCATAGGCTGAGCCGCTGCGGCTGGAGAACAAAGCCGATTCCAACAGAGAGCGGTCATACTGATCCCGCATGCGCTGGCCCAGATCCCCTAGCTGTTGCACACGGCCCAGTAGGCCATCCAGAAACTGGCGCAGACGGGTTTGGTTTTGCTCCATGCTGTTGCGGATGACCACCAACTCTCCCACCAGGTTGTTGATGGAGTCGAGGTGACGTACTTCCACCCGCATCACGGGGTTGCTGAGGGCAGCAGCTCGCCGTGAGGTTGGCCCAGTCACCGCCGGAGCGGGAGCAGCAACAGATGGTGAAGGTGTAGGAGCAGCGGCAGGCGCTTTGGGAGCTACAAAGGGCTCCGCACCGCTGACGCGATCGAGATCCCCCAGGAGAGACTCCAGTTGGGCTTCAAAATCGCTTCCAGCCTCGCCCGGCACTGCAGCAGCAGGCTCTAGGGTGGGAGCAAATGTCTCCTCAAAAGCCGCCGCCGGTTCAGCAGCATCGAAAAGAGCTGCCAAATCGTCCAAACGGGGAGCCGGAGCAGCTTCCAGCGCTTCTTCCTCTGGGGTCTCAGCCTGGCCAACAGGAACAGCCAAGGATTCATCCTCTGCAAACAGGCTGGCCAACTGGCTTTCCAGGTCGTCCTCTGCAGGTTGGGGGGCACTGTCCTCCTCCACTGCAGCATCAAGCGGCTCTGGCTCGGACACGGGCGCTTCGGCCAGGCTGCTCGCTTGCAAAGCCTCTGTGTCGCCCAGGAAGGTGGCAAAATCCAAGGGGGTCTCTTCCTGGAGCGCTTCCCCTTCTGCCAAGAACCGGCTCAACTCATCCAGATCCACCTGGTCGTAGAGCT
This sequence comes from Synechococcus sp. R55.4, assembly GCF_047461935.1. Taxonomy (NCBI): domain Bacteria; kingdom Bacillati; phylum Cyanobacteriota; class Cyanophyceae; order Synechococcales; family Synechococcaceae; genus Synechococcus; species Synechococcus sp. R55.4. Next base: position 36,170 of record NZ_JANSIF010000019.1, read on the forward strand.
CCGCTCCGCTAGCGCGACCGCCATCGGCATCCATGGCCGAGAGGGATCCGCCGGCTGCCAGGCTCAGTCCTTCTGCGTCGGATTCCTGGCTAAACAGAGCATCGAGGCGGTCGAAGGAGATCTCCGGGGAAGGGGTGGCTGTCTCCTCAGCCGTGGGTTGCAGCTCCGCGAAAGACTCCTCCTGCACCGGGAACAGATTCTCCAGAAGCGCCCACTCTTGGGCTTCTGCTGTGTCCCCGGCTTCTGATTGGGTTAGCGGGATGGAGTCCTCTTCGAGGGTCTCACCGGCAAAGAGATCCCCAAGGCTCAGCTCAGCCCTGAAGTCTGGAATTTCCGATTCCGTCGGCTCGTTGGCCATGTCGGGTAGAGAGGCAAGCTCGTCCAACGTGGGGAAGGGTTCGCCAACAGCGAGATCCCCCAGTTGCTCAGCCTCGGCAATGTCCAAAGAAAATACGGAAGGTTCACCGACTTCGGGCATCGACCAAGCCGGATCGGCTTCTGCCGCAGGGGTGGAAAAAAAGCTCTCCAGGCTGTCTTCGGCAGTATCGAAGGCAGCAGAGTCAGCGGACTCTGAGGATCCCACCTCGTCGGATCCCGACTCTGCCAGATAATCTGCTGGGATGGAAAAATCCTCCGGCTGGATGTCTGCGGGAAATTCAGCCCAAAGATCTGCTGCGATTTCCCCATCCTCAAGGGTCTCTTGAAGGGGTGGAGACGGCTCAGCCGCCCAAAGATCGGCCTCCGGCTCACCAGCGGGAACGGCCTCAACGTCAGGAAGCTGAGACCCTTCTTGCCGGGAGGCGCTCTCTACGGGAAGTTCCTCAATCTCGAATAGCGCCTCTACCCCAGCACTTGCGGCTGCGTCTGGGACAAAGCCGGATCCCTCGCTCATGTCCGCAGCAGCGCTCCGGTCAGTCGGCTCCTGTCCAGCATCCCAGGCGAGCTCAGCAGAGACAAACCCCTCTGTCTCTTCACTCACCACTTCGGCAAACAGCTCCGCTAGATCTGCCTCGGCTCTCTCCTCGTCCAACCTTGGGCTCAGATCCTCAAAGGTCTGGGAGAGGGGCTCAGGAGAAGGAGGGATCAGCTCTGTTGGGAACTCTTCAATATCAGACAGCGCTTCTGCGTTGGCGAACAGCTCGTCAAAGGCCGAGGTGGCTTCTTCCTCCAGATCCAAGGGGGTGGCATAGAGCTCCGCTCCGCTGGTGCCCGCTTCCCCAAGGGATGAGGTCTGCTCTGCCACCAGATCCCAGCTTGTCTCTGCGCTCTCCTGCTCCGGCAACCGGTCGGCTCCGAGCTCATCTCCATCAAAAGAGGTCTCGGCGAGGGTTACCGCCTCTGGCACCGGCTCAGCTTCCCAGCTCAGATCGGGGGCAGCGCTTTCCTCCGCAGGGATCCCAGCAGCCGCAGCCCAATCCTCTGGGGCACCCCCAGGTTCTGGGAATGACGGCTCTGCCTCAGACCCCCAAGCAAGGCCAAGGTCGAAGGGCTCAGGGACTTCTGGCTCTTCAGGGGCTGCCGGAACAGGGCGGAAAGCCAGCAACTCAGCCGAGGGTCGGATGGTGTTTGCCGCTCCGCCGGCCAGAGCTTGGTGCGCTTGCTTCAGATCTCGCAGCACCGGCAGGGCCAGTTGTCGCAAATCCTGGCCGGGATCCGCCAAAATCTCGCCGATCAAGCGGGTCAAATCTGTCCAGCCCCCCAGTTCCAGAGCCGAGGATTGCCCCAAATCCTGCAAAGATTGCGCCAACGCTTGCAGGGCCGGTCGAGTGGCTGGGTCGTCGGGACGTTTGAAGAGTTCCAACATCTGGCGCAACAAGGCCGGGATCTGCTGATGCACCACCACCTCAAGGGGATCCGGCGGGGCAGGAGGGGCGGCAGGGCGAGCCAATTGTTGCAATTCTGAAGAAGGGGCAACCTGCTCAGGCTTGCCGGCCAAGATAAGCTGCTGCCCTTGCTTCAAATCCCGCAAGGCAACCAAAGCCAAAGTTCGCAGGTCGGCATCGGGGTTGCCCAGGGCTTGCTCGAAGGTTTCCGTCAACTGTTGCCAGCCCGCCAGATGATGGACTTGCCCGATCTCCTTGAGAACGGCGTTCGCCGCCACCAAACGCTCTCGGACATCTGCCTGATCCCGTTGTTTAAACAGCTCCAGCATCTGGCGCAACTGCTGCGGCACCACCTCCGCCATGTCCTGCTGCAGGGTGCGAACCGCCGGCGGCGAGACGGGAGCTGAGACAGGGCCCTCGCCGAGAAGATTTTGAATGTGCCTTTCGGTCTCTTGAAAAACCGGCTCCAATTCCGCCAGGGTGGTGTTGCTGACTTCCTGGGTGAGGCCGCGGGGGCTCTGCAGCTCCTCCAACAACATCGAAAGCCCATCAAAGGCCCGCAGCAGCAGGGTTTCCAGGTGCTGATCGACGGGCACTCCGCCTGGGCGAGAGCGAAAGATATTAAAAAAATCTTCCATGCGGTGGGCCGTCCGTTGGATACTGGTGAGACCCAGCATGGCAGCTCCCCCCTTGATGGAGTGAGCAGCTCGGAACAGCTCGTTGATCAGCTCGGGATCGCTCATGCTGTCCCGCAGGCTGAGGAGCACTTGTTCAATCGTTGCCAAGTGGTCGCGGGCTTCTTCGATGAAATAACTGAGGATCCGCTTCTGTGCTTCTTCATTCATGGCAGGAGGCCCTTCCTACAGCCCACAAGTTTTCATTCAGTAATAACAGACCGGACAGGGTGAGGCTCGCCTGGGCGAAAAGTCCGGCCAACAGTTGCAACAGGGGGATCCCACTGCCATTGAAGAGCGGGGACTTCTCCTTCATGGGGATCCTTGCCCCTAGAATGCCCTCAAAACAGCAAATTTGCTCATTCATCCCCAACCCGGAACCGACCGACAGAAGTTTGCAGCTCACGGGCAATGCTCACCAACTGTTGTAGCGAAGTTGCCACCTTCTGCGCCTCTTTAGAAGTCTCGTTGGCGGTCAACTCCACCGATTGCATCACCTGCGCCACAGAGCGAGAGGTTTCCGTCTGTTGCACAGTGGCCTGAGAGATCGCCCGCACCAGCTCGTCGATCCGGCGACTGACCTCGATGATCTCGTCCAGGCTGTTCTTGGCCTGCTCGGCCCGCCGCGTCCCCTCGATCACCAGTTGGGTGCCCTCTTCCATGGCCGTCATCACGTTGCTGGTTTCCGATTGAATCTGCAACACAATCTGCTCGATCTCCTTCGAGGCTTTGGCGGCTCGGTCGGCCAGTTGTCGCACTTCGTCGGCCACAATGGCAAAACCCCGTCCCGATTCCCCGGCTCGGGCCGCCTCGATACTGGCGTTCAGGGCAAGCAGGTTGGTGCGAGAGGCAATTTGAGAGATCAAAGCCACGATTTTGGAAATTTCCTGCGAGGATTCCGCCAATCGCTTCACTTTGCGGGTGGTTTCTGCCACGGTTTCGCGGATCTCCAGGATGCCACTCACCGTGCGATCCACAGCTTCTCCGCCTCGAGAGGCTGCTTCTGTGGCCTGGGCGGTCACGTTGGCCGCTTCGCGGGCGTTGCTGGCCACCTGTTGAATGGAGTCCGTCATCTCCTGAATGGAGTTGAGGGAGTTGGAGATCTCCTCCGCCTGGCGCAAAGCATCGGCAGAGAGGCTGCGGGCAAAGTCCTCGTTCTGCAAGGCGGCATCGTTCACGGCGGCAGCAGCCCGCTTCACCTGGCTGACAATGTCTCGCAGACTGCGAATGGTCAGGTTAAAGGAGTCGGCCACAGCCCCTAGCACGTCGGCAGTCACCTCTGCCCGCACGGTCAGGTCTCCACGGGCAGCTCCTTCCACGTCGTCCAGCAGGCGAATCACCTGGCGCTGTAGGTCTTCCTTAGCTTGCCCTTGCTCGGCAGCCCGCTGGTTCAGTTCGGTGAAGTTGGCTTCGATGGCAGCCGCCATCTGGTTAAAGCTGTCGGCCAAGCGCCCCAGCTCATCGTGGGTGTTGACTGTGGCTCGTACTGAATAATTCCCCTGAGCCAAGGCGGCAAAATGACTGGCCAGCTCTTGGGCGGTGGAGCGAACTTGTTTGGCACTGCCGGCTCCAAGGATAACCCCTGCTCCTGTGCCGATCACCCCACCTCCGATCACCCCGGCAATCAAGCGAGCTCCCCCGTTGGCCGGGATCCCAAGGCCAATCGCCAGCCCGGCAGCCAAGCTCACCGCTCCTTGGATAAGCGCTATGGCCAATTGCCGATCCGCAATCGGTCGGTTGGCGATCCCGGCAGAGGTTCTTGCCCCTTGTTCGCCTGCACTGGGAATAGGGAGGGAGGCCGTGGGCAGCAGAACTTGGGCCGCTCCGCTGCCGGTCTCCGCCATTGGGCTCATCCCCCCAATCGCCCCCTCGTTTGGGTGGAAGGCCCCCACCGGCTCGCCGCCATCCATGCCGGCAAGTTCGCGATCCAGGCTGTCTAGCTCGTCAAGCTCGAAGAGGGCAGAGCCGGGACTGGCAGTATCTTCATCGGGGGCAGGGATCGGCTCACTCATGGGGGCAGCCAATTCGGTCGGCAGGCCTTCTTCCAGGGATCCCCCTTCCTCTTCCTCAAAACCAGGCAGGGAGAAGCCCATCTCATCGGGAAAATCGGCATCGCCGGCCAACTGCGTAATGGAGTCGGAGTCGCCTTCTAGGGCTTCCAGATGCTCTCGATCGAACTCGTTGAGGAAGGCAAAGTCATCTTCGACCACCGGATCGGTTTGAGGCCCGCCCTCTTCCAAGCCTGCCCGTCGCGAGGTGGCCGGTGGTGTTACCCAAGAATGGGTCGGCATCGGGTGAGATAAACCCAGCGGATCAGCCTCCGGCATTTGCAGCCCGGTCTCCAAGGGATCCCTGAATCTCTCTTCCCCCATGAAATCGCTGCCAAGGCTGTCTGCCTCCAGTGGAAAGGGATTCTGAGCAAAGGGATCCGCCTCCTCTTCCCCCATCTCCTCGAACTGCAAGAAGGGATCGGGAGCAGAGAAAGCCTCTTCCGAAAAGGCATCCGACCCACGGGCAAACTCATCTGGAGAGCGAAACTCGTCCGCTTCTGGGGAATCGGGAAGATCCGCCAGCTCCGGTGCCATTTGCAACAGCTCTTCTAGACCCTTCCGGGCCGACTCCAGCTCATCGGGATCACTGGCTGTTTGTAAAATGGTGTTGTAGGTTTGGCGAGCTTCCAACAACTGCCCAGCTTGTTTTTGTGCCAAAGCCAGCAGCAGCTTGACAGCAGTATCTTGCGGTTCAGCAGCGGCCACTTGGTTGAACAACCGCACCGCCCGGACGTAGTCTCCCTGCCAAAAGGCGGCCATCGCATCGGTGTAGTCTCTCTGACTGTTCGCGCTCGGAACCATGGATCCTCCCTTCACTGCTTGCCTACCTCTGTTCACGCGTCAACACAGATGCAAACGGAACGCCCCCAACACCTCAAAACCCCATGGATGCAGGCTATCCCCCCTTTTCCACATTCAGTCAAGCAAGAGTGGGCCTTTCTGCCGCCGTCTCAGGGCTTACCCTCAACAGCCTCGACACGCATCGGTAGGGGATAGATTTGGTCCAACTTTCCCCATTGTGGATGGAGTTAGCTTGGATCTTTGATAGGAACTATACACTTTCCTCCCGCTGAGCTCCCAGGGGGCCGCTTGTCAACCCCAACGATTGGATCGCAGGATGGCCGACTGATCCAGCAATGGCAAGCGCGATCCCGTTCCGGGCACCACCCATTCCCCTCGCAAAAAAGGAGCCATGGACTCAGGAGCCGTGAGGGCAGGCCGCACCAATTCAGTCTTCAGCCACTCCATGCCTACAATTAAATCCACAGCCAAGCCCATGAGCAAATCCTGTTGATCCATCACGGCCACCACAGGGATCTCAGCTCGGTCGATATTCAGGGGCGGGCTGATCCCCAAAAACTGCCCCAGATCCGCAACCCAGACGATCTCGCCCCGCAAATTCAGCGTGCCCAGCAAAACCGGAGCGACATTGGGCATGGGGGTGATTTTCTCTGGGCCAATGCTCATCACCTCCACAACCGATACCGCTGGCAGCGCGAATTCCTCCCCGGTGGCAATCTTGAACTTTAGGAATAGCTCACCTTCGGGAGCCTCCATCTCCCGCAGTTCCTGGGTTTCATCCCCCATCAATAAATCCAGATCCCCCAGCATGATGCGCCCCCGCCTGTAACAGCTTTGTGGAGAGTTCGTCTCCGCCCACGCCCCCTGCCAAAATACAAAGCCCCCCAACTTTCCCAGAAGTCTCGAGGCAGAAAAGCGGTTCTCAACCTCTCAGCAATTGTTTAATCGTACCCACCAGCTCCTGGGGCTGGAAAGGTTTGGCAATGTAGGCATCCGCCCCCTGGCGGATCCCCCAGTAGCGGTCAAATTCTTCGCCCTTGGAGGAACACATGACGATCGGGGTTTTCTGGGTGAGGGGATCGGCTTTCAGAAGGCGGCACACCTCATACCCATTCATGCGCGGCATGACAATATCCAGCACGATCAGATCGGGTTTGCTCTGCTTCACGGCTTCGATGGCTTCCACGCCATCCCCCACCACCGTCACCTCCAAGCCGTTCTCCTGCAGCAGCTTGCTGATCATCTCCCGCTGGGATTGGCTGTCTTCCACCACCAAAACGCGACTCATTTCCGATTCATCTCCCGCAATTGATGTTTGATGGTCGCCAGGAGCTCTTGGGGCTTGAAGGGCTTGGTTACATAGGCATCCGCCTGATTGCGCCTGGCCCACTCGATATCAAAGGTCTGGTCTTTGGTGGAACACACGACGATGCGAATGTGCTTGGTGCTCTCATCCCCCTTCACTTCCCGGCACACCTCATAGCCGTTCATGCGCGGCATGACAATATCCAGCACCACCACATCAGGCTTTTGCTGACGAATGAGCTCCATCGCCTCTACGCCGTCTGTTGCTGTGGAGACTTCCAAACCGTTCTCGGAAAGCAAGCTGGAAATGGTCTCCAGGTAGGTACGGTTGTCATCCACCACCAGCACTTTGCTCATCGCCGTCTTGCTCCTTTTGCACTCCCGCGCAACCGTCGGGCTGCTTTGACTGAGATTTCGCCTTCTAACCTCACCCGGCTCCATGGCTCCAAGTCGGCCATGCTACCCCTATTGTTTCGGTGAGGCCACTCTTCTGTCCAGTACCCCGCCCACAGTCCTCTGTGCCAACATTTTGGCTGCCCCAACGCCTATTCGCCACCGCCCCGTTTGGGGGGAGGGCCTACGTAGGATTCAACAATGGTCAACAACTCCTTTTCCGCAAAGGGTTTGCTCAAAAACTCGTTGGCTCCGGCCATGCGGGCCTTAATCCGATCGGTGAAGCCATCCTTGCCGGTCAGCATGATCATGGGGGTTTCGCGAAACTGGCTGGACTTGCGCAACATGGCGCACAGCTCATACCCATCCAATTTGGGCATGGCCACATCACAGAGGATCATATCTGGGTTGAGGAGAAACACCTGTCCCAAGGCTTTGAGAGGATTGCCGATGGTGGTGACCTGGTAGCCCTCGTTTTGCAGGATGAACTCTACGGTTTTTTGGATGGCCATAGAATCGTCGATGCAAAGGATGTGGCTGGGCTTATCGCTGGGTTTGAGGGGACGGCTGGGCTTGGGCTCCACGATCAAGACGGGCTCGGACAGTTGAATGACCCCTTGGCGGACGTAGGGATAGATGGCCTTGGCCACTGTGAGGGTATCTCGGCCCAAGTAGCGGCTCATCTGGCGAATGCTGGTTTTGCCATCCGACCATTCGCTTAGGGCCTTGAAGACGGGGGCTGGCAAGTGTTGCTGCAGAGGAATGGGGTTGAGAATGGTGGGAGCTTGGTTGGGAGCTTGGATGTAGGGGTGCAGTTTTTTCCACTCCTGCACTTGGGCTACGATCTCGGTGAGCAGGGGGGTGACGGGGAAGGTGGTCAACTGGGGGGCCAGGGGGGATCCAGCCTCGAAAATGAAGGAGCCGTGGTGGAGGCTAAGCAGGTCGAAGAGGACTTCCCGCACCATGCCCAGCAGGATTTGCTTGCCTTGGTTGGGGTTGAGCTTGTGGTTTTCCAGCAAAGACCAGAGGCGGTTGTATTCGGGAGCGTTGACTGCAGCTTTGTGGGGAATTTGAATTTCCTCAAGGGCAGCTTCCACCTTGAACCGGCGCAAGTAGTCTTTGAGGCGGGCGATGTTCCCTTCTGCTTCAGAGGCGTAGATGATTCGTCCATTCAGGAAAAAGACAAACCAGTAGGCAGAGGGGCTGGCCTCTACGAAAAGCTCACCGGTGCGCTGGCCCAGCTCGATGAGCTGAAGGATGCTGCGGATATCGATCTCTTGTAGTTTTCCCTGCATGGGATCCCTGCCCGAAGTCCAGCAAGATACGACTATTATGACGCTAGTCTTCACGGTTGCCGCCCTGCGGCAAGGCTATTTTCGGGAATATTCGGGAACGCAGTTAAAGTCCAAAAAAGTTGTGGGTTGACTCGGGCCGAGCGTCTGCATTCCCCAGAGCATCTTCGGGATCCCGACAGGTTGCTCCCAGCCAGAGCAGAATGGATCCAGAGTATTCCCTAAAGCCTGGTTGCTGCAAAATCTATGCTGCCGATATTCACTGCCTGGGTGCTTGGCCCGCTGCTGGCGCTTTACACCATCTTGTTTGTGCTGCGCATCTTTCTGTCGTGGTATCCACAACTGGATACTTCCCGGTTGCCCTACTCGCTGGTGGTCGGCCTGACGGAGTTTCTGTTACGCCCGACCCGCCGCCTGATCCCGCCGCTGGGAGGTGTGGACATGGCCCCTGTGGTTTGGGTGGGCCTGGTTACCCTGTTGCGGGAGGTGTTGCTGGGGCAGCAGGGGCTGCTGACGATGGCTCTGCACTGAGAGCGTTTGTGTTAACAGTCTTTTATCAGAAAACTGGGTCTAAAACCCCGCCCTTAAGGCCTAGGGCCCGCTGACGCGACAGGGCGGCTCTTCTTGGTTTTGGATGTAGGCAACTAAGACTTGCAGGGGAGCACCACCCACACCTGATGCAAAGTAGCTAGGACTCCACAAGGCGGTTTTGCCGTAGGGCTTGGGAAACTTAGCCTGCCCGTACCTGCGGCTGGAGACTCCCTTGAGGGCGTTAACCATCTGGAAAAAGACCACTTAGGTGGGTAGAAAATCAAAAGATGAACATGGTCTGCTCCACCGTTAAACTCTAAAATCCCAAAATCCATCGATTGGGCAACGCTCTTAAATGCTGCCGCAATTAAGTCCAAACCTTAGTATCCTGCGTTTGTATTGGGTGACAAACACCAAGTGCGCTTGCAAGCTGGAAACGCTGTTGCGGTCTTTGCCACTCGGGTGGTGGTCTGCGATGGTTGTGGAGCAGTCCATGACCGGGATGAGGTGGCTTCTGAAAATATCGAGCAAGTCGGGATGGGGCAAAGCGCTCCGCGCCGCCAAGGCGAGCGCCCGACTCTAAAACGGAGGTGGAGACTATTCGCGCCAGCGGGACGGAGTCCTAGGTTGTGTTGATCTTTCATTTGAGCCAAAAGAGAGCACTGACGAGATAGAGAAAACTCAAGAAGTTCCTGGCCA
>NZ_JANSIF010000020.1:0-44250 GCF_047461935.1 Synechococcus sp. R55.4
CCTGCTCAGAGATAGGCAGGATGCGATCGCTTCTTTCCTGAACCATGTTCAGGAGAGTTCAGCGTGAATGTATCAGTGTCCTAATCTAGCTTGAAGTGACCGTGTTTTAGGTGGGGCTACTGTGTTTGAGTCGATCCAGCTCAAACAAAGCGGTGGGTAAACTCCTGCACCAAGTCCACACGTCCTTTGCGCAAAACCGCTCCCACGAGAGCAAGACCATGGCGGCCCAGCACTGTGGCCTCAGAAAGAGGGTAGGGCATGTATGTTAGCTTGCGTCCCTGGCCCAGAGACAATAGCCCCACCATTTTCTGGCGCCGGCCTCGAGGCCGCAAGATCCTGCTAGGAAAGCGTATCCAAGTTAAGTAGAGGGGGCTTCCAAATCGTTGCTGCCAGCTGCAGAGCTGGAATTGCCTTCCAGGGCTGCTTGGGCGTTGCGGCGCAGGCGGTGGGCCTTGAGCCGGCGCAGGGCAGAGGCCGGAAACTTGTGGTCGAATTCCCGATCATCGATCCGGGCCAGCTCCTGGAGATCAGGGGCAACATTCCAAGAGTAGGGCTGAAAATCCGGGATCCGGCTGGGTTGGGCAAAGCGTTGGTTCCAAGGGCAGACCTCCTGGCAGATGTCACAGCCGGCCACCCAGTTGTGCAGGTTCTGGGCAATCTTGGCAGGGATCCGCTCGGCGTGGCTTTCTAGAGTGTGGTAGGCAACGCAGCGGCGGGAATCCACCACCCCTGGGCTGACGATGGCCTGCGTGGGGCAAGCCTCTAGGCAGCGGGTACAGGTGCCGCAGTGAGCGGTGTGGGGCTGGTCAGGGAGCAACGGCAGGGTGGTCAGGATCACTCCCAGAAACACCCAGGAGCCGTACTCGCGGGTGAGCAACAGGCTGTTTTTGCCGATCCAACCCAAGCCCGCCTGCATGGCCCAGGGCTTTTCCGCCACCGGGCCGGTATCGACATAGCATCGACCGCGGTAGTTCGGAAATTGCGCTTGCATCCAGAGGTGGAGCTGCTTCAGCCGCCGCCCCAACACGCGGTGATAATCTCGACCCCAAGCGTAGCGGGAGATCTTGCCTTTGCCGGGATCCTGGCTGTGGCGGATGGGGGTGTAGTAATTCAAAGCCACACAGACCAACGACTGCACCCCCGGCAGCACCTGCTTTGGATCCATTCGCCTAGGATCCTCCATCCAGGCCATGTCGGCGGCCATGCCCGCAGCCAGCCAAGCTTGCAGGCCCCGCAAGTCGGGGGGATCCTCTATGCTGGCAATGCCGACTTTGTCAAAACCCAGGGCCAGGGCCTGTCGTTTCACCTGCGCAGTGGCTCTGGCCCAGTCGACCTCTGAACCCGCAGGGATCCCTGCCATGGCTATGCCGGCAAACCCATCACGCGGCGGTAGCGGGCCTCCAGCTGTGCCACCTGCTGGGATCGGCGGAAGGGATCCCAGGTGCTGTGGGCAAACAGATCCTGCCGCAGCTTGGCCACATCCACCGTCGTCACGGCTCCGCCGGACACCACCTGTTTTCCTCGCACCCAAACGCTATGCACTGCCTGGGTGGGCCGACCCAACACCAGCAGCCCAATGGGATCGGTACGGGGCAACAGCGACAGTTGGGTGAGATCGTACAGCACCAGATCCGCTTGCTTGCCCACTTCCAGGGATCCCAGCTCCTCCCCTAGCCCCAGGCCAATGGCCCCACCTCGGGCTGCCATCTCGATGCTCTCGCGGGGAGAAATCCAGTGGCGGTAGTCGGGATCCGTGATGTTGTGAAGGATGGTGCCGATTTTGATGGCCTCTAGCAAATCCTGCGAATCGTTGCTGGCGGATCCATCGCAGCCAAAGGCCACGTTCACCCCTGCCCGGCGGTATTTCAAGATGGGGGCAATGCCGCTGCCTAGGCGCAGGTTGCTCAAGGGGTTGTGAACAACCGTAGAGCCGGTACGGGCCAGGATTTCAATATCGGCATCGCTGAGCCAGACGCAGTGGGCCAAGGAAGTTTTCCGGTCTAGGTAGCCCAAGCGCTCCAGATGCTCCACAGCACTACAGCCGTACTTTTCCTGGGCCAACATCTGCTGGGCGCGGGTTTCCAACAGGTGGGCGTGGCGGGGTAGGTCATACTTCTGGCTCAACTCCGCACAGCCCTTGAACAGCTCGTCTGAGCACAGTTGGATCCCTGTGGGAGCCACCATGAGGGTAATGCCCTCTTCTGGCCGGTGAAAGCGCTGCACCGCCTCTTCCACAATGGCCAGCACCTCTGCTGTGGAGAGGGGATAGGTTTCCGGCTCCCGATCCCAAGAGGAGCTGCTGGGCAACCCCCGAGAGAGAGCCTGATCCTGGATCAAGGGGCCCACGAAGGCGCGGATCCCGACTTCTCGGTAGGCCCGTACCGCCGCCTCAATGGTGGCCAACTCTTGGCCTGGGATCAACACCAGATGATCCACCACCGAGGTGCCCCCCGTCAGCAGGGTTTCCACCGCCGTCCCCAGCGCGCTGAGATAGATTTTTTCCGGATCCGGCGGCGCATACTCGTGCAGTTGTGCCAGCCACAGCTCCAGCGGATAGGGCGGTATGATCCCTCGTTGCCACATTTCGGAAGAATGGGTGTGGGCATTGACAAAGCCCGGCAGCAAGAGTTGGTTACTGGCATCCAGTTCCAGGCTGTCTGCGCCCGTTGCGGGTAACCCTCTGCCTATGGCAGCAATCCGTTCCCCCTCGATTCGCACATCTGCGGTTTCGTAGCCGGTGGCGGTGGGAATTAACGCATTGCGCAAGATAAAACTCATGCCCGGGATCCAAAAAGGCCGTCTGCTACCTTAGCGTGCTGGAGTTAACCCTGCCAAGGCGGGAGGATCAGAACATTTGCATGCATAACCTAGCCTTTCCCCCAAGGGATACCCAAGCGTAGTGGTTATAGAACTGCCGACATAGAGGTGCCCACACTCTCCATAACGCAGTTTCAACGCCTCTGCACCGCCGACATGGCCCTACAGCTCAGCCTTGACCGGCTATTTCTTTTTCTTGGCGGAGCCTTTTTTGGCCGGCTTGCTCTCGGCAGCAGGGGCCGGTTCTGGGGCAGGTTCTTCAGGAGGAGCGGGTGGAGTCTCTTCCACTTTGGGGGCCTCTGCCGGCTTGAGACCGGCTTGAGCGGCAACCTCAGCAGCAAAATCCACTTCTTCTTTCTCGATCCCCTCTCCCAGGACAAAGCGCACAAACCGCCGCACCCGAATGTTTTCCCCCAGTTTGGCAATGTGCTGCTTGACCAATTCCTCCACCGTGATCGAGGAATCTTTAATAAAGGGTTGATCCAACAGGGATAACTCTTTCAGGCGCTTTTCGATGCGACCTTGCACGATCTTCTCGCGTATGTTCTCCGGCTTATTGGCCAGATCTTCTTTGCCCATTTCAATGGCTTTTTCCCGCTCCACCACTTCAGCAGGGATCTGGTCAACGCTGACGTATTCTACGTTTTGGCAGGCGGCAATCTGCTTGGCGATGTCTTGCACCAATTTCTTGAAATCTTCGTTGCGGGCCACGAAGTCCGTCTCGCAGTTCACTTCCACCAACACCCCAATTCGATTGCCGAAGTGGATGTAGCTGTCAACTGCCCCCTCTGCCGCGACGCGACTGGCCTTTTTGGCTGCCCCTGCCAACCCTTTCTGTCGCAGCCAGGTGATGGCTTTCTCCATATCGCCACCGGAATCTTCCAGGGCTTTTTTGCAGTCCATCATGCCTGCGCCCGTCTTTTCGCGCAGCTCTTTGACCAGTTTGGCATCAATGCTCATGAGGGCTCCTCGAATGAAAGAACGGGAAGAATGTGGCGGGATATGAGTGAGAATGAGCGGGCTTCGGTAGAATTGTAAACCTAGATTTCAAGAATACACGCCTTTGGATAGGGAACAGGCAGGGAAGTGCCCGGATTGCACGGGATCCCTGCCCTCGGTCTAGCCTTCCTCGGCTTCTCCTTCTTCTTCGTCCTCCATATCCTCCAGCATGTCGTCGTCCAGATCCATGGCCCCTTCGTAGTCGTACTCATCCTCTTCAACGGTGTCGAGCTGCCCATGCCGCCCTTCGTAGATGGCATCCGCCAACTTGCCTACAATCAGCTTAATCGCTCGAATGGCATCGTCGTTAGAGGGAATGAAGATATCGCTGAGATCGGGGTCGCAGTTGGTGTCCAGCAGTGAGATGATCGGGATGTTCAGCTTGATACATTCCTGAACGGCGTTGGCCTCCCGCCGCTGATCGACGATGATCACCGCATCGGGGAGCTTGCGCATCGTTTTAATGCCGCCCAAGTACTTTTCCAGCCTGGCCAACTCTCGCCGCAGACGGCTGGCCTCTTGTTTGGGCAGGCGATCCAGAAGACCACTGCTCTCCATCTCCTCAATTTCTTTGAGGCGGTCGATGCGGGTTTTGATGGTGGCCCAGTTGGTGAGCATACCCCCCAACCAGCGCTGGTTGACATAGTAGCTGCCACAGCGACGAGCCTCTTGAGCGATGATCCCGGCAGCTTGCCGTTTGGTGCCCACAAACAGGAAGCGCCAACCCCTGTCAGCAGCATCCCGCACATACTCGTAGGCTTCGTTCAGATAGCGGGCCGTCTGCACCAAATCGATGATGTGGATGCCGTTCCGCTCGGTAAAGATGTAGGGCCGCATTTTCGGGTTCCAGCGGCTGGCCTTGTGGCCGAAGTGAACCCCTGCCTCCAACAGTTGAGGCAAACTGACTACGCTCATGAGTTTTTCCTCTCCTACGGGTTAGCCTCCGCCCGAACGGATCCCAGTTACGGCCTTCCCGCCGGTTACCTGCACAGAGCGCTCTACCCCCATTGGCAAGGAACTCAGGAGCTGTTGCAGCAAACCGCGAAAGGGCTGTAAGGACACCCGGTGGTTCAGGCGTGCGATTTCTTAACGGCTTAACTAAGCTAGCATGTTTTCCACGGGATCCCGCAGCTTGGGGTTAACTCTGGCCGCGATCCGATGCTATACTAGCTAGGCACTTCATGGGCTTCTACCCGTAAGTGCGTCGGGGCGTAGCGCAGCTTGGTAGCGCACCACTTTGGGGTAGTGGGGGTCGTGGGTTCAAATCCCGCCGCTCCGATACTGAGTAATCAGGGGAGGGCTTGAGCCGGACAAAGCCCACTATGCCGGAAACTTTGAGGTACTTTGGCTCCGCTGTCAATCCCTTGCCATTGGCTCCGTTGATCGGCAGCCTTAAGAATCAGGTCACAAGCTTGGCCGGACAATATGGGATCCCGGTTTTACGGTGCTGGATCCCGATGCGGAGCCGACCTTGAACAACATGGGGTTTCGACGGATCTGGAGCGCTTAATCACGGCCCAGGATCCAGGCAATAAGGGGGGGATCCCTATGCTCAAGATAGTACCGAACGGCTGAGGTCAGGTCTAGCTCCAAGTCGCGGTTTTGGATGTCGGTGATCATTCTGTACATCAGCTCCAGGTGAATGCGATCCTCTTTGGTGAGCAGCTTATACTTGCCATTAGGGCTGTTGTTGAGGGCAGCCAAGGCCTCTTTGGTGGCGGTAGCCTTTTTGGAAGGAGGCTTGAGGCGGGCATCCCGCAGCAAGAGAAACTGAAGCTCAGGGTGAGCAATCACCAATTGGTTGAAGTTATTGAGCTGTCCATACATGCTGCTGGGACCCACTTGGATAAAGGCGATCACCCGCTTCTGGGCGGAGAAATAGAGGTGATCTAGAAGTTTGCGTTTGCCCAGCTTCAGGGTGCTCATGGGGACAGGATGGATCCCTTGTAGGGCATTGCCGATGGTGCGCAATTTGCCGATATCGGCTGTGCTGTCGATGATCGCCTCTTGGGGATAGGCGGCGCGGAGCTGAGCCTCAGTGGTGCGGAGATAGGGATCCAGCGTCTCAACAAGATCGGCAGATCGGCTGGGATCCCGAAGGGGTGGAGATAGAACGATGGAGGGGCCGTGGGCAGGCAGAAGGGGGATGAGCAGTTGTTTGAGGGTTTGCAGCTCAGTTTCGAGCCGCTGGACACGGGCGGCTAGATTGCTGGCAGTGGGTACAACTTGCACCTGGGGAGGGAGAGGGATCCCGTTGATGTAGTGGCGATAGTAGGCTGAGGCTCGGTTGAGAATGGCGCGGATGGAGGGTTGACCAAGAATATCGCTTAGGTCATCGGCGGTAAAGAGAGCTTGGAGGTGGATCCCTGAAGGCAGACGGGTTTGCAGAAGGGTTTGAAGCTGGGGAGCAGGTGGGGGATCCAGAGAGAGAACGGTTTGGGAGAGACGATCAACGGTGGCCCGGTCAAATTGGGTTTGGAAATGTTGCCAACGGTCGGGGAACAGATTGAGGATAAACAGACTGTTGGGGATACGGGTAAAAAGCTCTTTCAGGGCATCGCCAAAGTTGAGAAGGATATCTCGATTTTCTTCTCGGCCCAAAGCTTCCAATTGGTCAAAGACAATAATGAGAGGTCGGTCAAGCAGCGAAAGCCTGCCGATGACTTTCATCCCTTCTAGGGCAAAGGTGTTGCGATCCAGATCTGCACTCCAAGGAGGCAACCCAATCAAGTTGGTTTCTTCAGGATCCAGGTCGGTACCGCTGAGCCAGCGGATGATCTGGTGACGGCGGTTGGGATCCCTGTAGCTGCAGTATTTGATGATGCCCTTGAGAATGTTTTCGGTGGAACCGGTAAGGAAGTTTTGCTCTGCCCACCAGCGCAGAACCAGTTTTTCAATGGCTTGCCATTGCTGACGACGACGCTCGCTGCCTTCTGCTCCTAGGCGATGAAAGAGATTAAGGGGATCCGCCGTGAGAAGGGAGAGAAGCTCTTCAGTTTTTGAGGTTTGGGGGAAGGTTTTCAAGATTTCCACAAAGCTCTTGGCAATCAAGTAGTCGAGCTGGGTGTGGTGATGGGCATCTACCCGTTCGCGCAGGGATTCTAGGGTGTGGCTGTAGATGTGGTGGTAGATGTTGTCGGGATGGGTGGGCTGAGGGATAAACAGGAGACGGTTGTGGCGCAGGAGGTTTTGGGCCACCCGCATGATCAGGTGGGTCTTGCCGGATCCAGGTTCACCCAGTAAGACAACCCCTCGGCTCTGGTGGTTGGGATCCCGTTGGATGTCCTGTAGGGTGGCAGTGAGCTGCTGGTACTGAGGCTGATAGATGGTGGTCTCGTCGGGATAATGCTGAAAGGGATTGTCAACTCTGCTGTTGGCGAAAGGATTGGGAACATTCTGGGCTTTGAGCTGAGCGTGGGTGAGGTGGCGATAGAGGTGGTAGGTAAAGAGGGCATCGTAGCTGGCGTCGTGGGCCAGTTTGGAGTTGAAGTAACCGCTCTCCAGTTGGATCCCGAGATGTTTGCTGAGATACTCTAGGCTGTAACCGGCAAGGTTGGGAAAACATTGCTTGGCGGCTGACCAAGTACAGAAGATGGGGTTAGGAAGCCAATCTTGGTTAACTTGGTCAAAGGCTTGTTTAAGGGTTTTTAGGTCGTGATCTGCATGGTGGAAAACAAGAGTCTTGCCTTGTGCCAAGCGCCGCAGGTCAGCAACGATTTGGGCCAAAGGTTTGGGCTGGGGGTGGTGGGGCGAGTATTCTTGGGTGTAGGCGTGGTAGATAAGCTGGCCGCTGCTGTCGATAAGGGCGATTTCTTTGAGGTTGGGGTTGCCCTCGGTGTCGATAACCAAGTAGCTCATGGAGGGGCGGGATCCCGTGATGCTAATGTGCTCAATATCTCAGTGTAACTCTGGGTAGGCGGGTTCACCCGACACCAAGGGAACTAGAGATGAGTGAGCAGTGGTATTTTGCATACGGAAGTAACCTAGATGCCCAGCAGATGAGACACCGTGCTGTTGATTTCAAGGAAGCTAGGCGTGCTCGTTTGCAGGGATACCGCCTGACGTTCAACAAGCGCGGCAACGATGGAACCGGCAAGGCCAACATTGTCCGGGATCCCTCTGGGGTTGTGTGGGGAGTTGCCTATCTGTGCAGCTCGGACAGGCTGGAGAGGATGGATCGGTATGAAGGAATTCCGGGAGGTCATTACCGTCGCCAGCAGGTTCAGGTTCGAAGCGATGAGGGTGAAGTGATCGAAGCAATGACTTACGTGGCGGGAGATTCATTCATTGATGATTCATTGATCCCAAGCGAGGGATATCTTCAAGGAATCTTGAAGGGGGCACGAGAGCATGGGCTTCCCCCCGACTACATTCATCAAATTGAAGCGATGGGGTTGGGTGGCTGAGAGCACTCTGTCCAAGGGGATTGAGGCTGCTGGCAAACAGGTTCCTGCCCCTGACCTTAAGATGGAGCCTCAAACCAGGTGGGTTGATCCCGAACGGTTTTGGCAGCGTCCAGATCCAAGAGAGTGCGGCCTATCCGATAAAAGTGACGGCACATCCGTTGGCAATCCGAAAGGTCGGCGACTGTTATCTCAATCACCTACAACCATGCCAAACAGGCCACAGTAAAAGGCTGGCCATCGCAATGGTACTCCTCTTGCGTCTACAGATGCGGTGGGGCTAGTGTTGCCAGACTCTCATCTAACTCAGTAACTGTTCTTGCAACACGGAGTTTCTCAATAAAACGATGTAGTCTTGAATCTCTTGCGGAAGCATTTTAATGTCGCTATCCATTTGTCGATGAACAGAGAGAACCTCAACTCCAACCAGTTGATTTTCCTTGTCGAAATCCAAAACAACCCCAGGGGCAATCTCCTCTGAGCTTTGGACTTGAGCTGTTGTCAAACGAATATATCCAGCATCCACATCAGGATCAAACTCGATGAAAGGTCTCATGGCAGCTTTTTCCCCATTGTTCGATCAAAAAAGATAGTCACCACTGTCCAAGGATCCGTTGATTCATCGTAAACAATCTTCAGGAGGCGATTGCCGTACTCCGGAATTCGACCATAGGCTTGCTTGAGCTGAGGATCTTTGGGATCCACTTGTACGTAGTCAGGGCAGCTCAGAACTCTCTCGATCCACTGGCTTGCGATCTCTTGTCGCTGCTGCAGCCGTCTCAACGCATGCTCAGATAGCCGAAAGTGCTCAGACTCTAACACGAGCTACCCAAATGAGATAAGGAGCCGCTGGCGGGAGCTGACAACTCTTTTTTTCCTGCGGTTAAAGAGTAAACCTTGCCATATCATCTTCTCCACCGGATCTCGACCGTCAAACGGGGGGATCCCTGAGCAAGCTAGCTCTGAGATAGGCGCTTCACCTCAGCTCCAGAGAGCAGGCGATGGGCTTCTTGCAACAAAGCCGGGATCCGGTCGCGGTGGGGGCTGTGGATAAGATAAGGTCGCAGGGCTTCGGCATCCACTTTGTCTGCCCGCTGGCCGGGGAGCCAACTGCCGGCATTGCCCAACAGGTTGTAACGGCTCTTGGCATAGTCCACCAAGTCATAGGCCAAGACCAAATTGCGCAGCAGCAGAATAAACGGGATATTCACCTGTCCGGGGGTTTGGTCGTAGCGAGGCAGGCCCTGGTGCCAAGTTTTGGCGTAGTGCTCTCCCACCTGCTCGATCAAAGCTTGCTCTAGGCGGGCCAGGATCGGCGGCAACAGCTCATCAGCCCGATCCAATAACTCCACCGCCTGCAGGTGCTCATCAAAATCGCTGGGTCGGGCCGCCCCAATGCTGAGGGTGTGAACCTGGGGATGGGACAGACAGAACAGGTCGTTGAAGACCATCGGGCTGAGGGGTTGGCACAACTGCACCAGCTTGGCGGGCGGATCGTAAAGCTTGCCCCCCTTATCCGAGGGACTGATGATGAATACCCCCATATCCTGCTGAGCGGCGGCCTCAATGGCAGGCCAGTTGGTCTGGTTGACAAAATACCAGTGCAGGTTGACGTAATCGAAGCCCCCTGACCGTATGGCTTCCACGATCAACTCCGTCGGCCCATGGGTGGAGAAGCCGACAAAACGCACCCGCCCCTGCCGTACCAGGCGCTGACACACCTCCAGACACCCCCCTGGACGCAGGCTGTGCTCCAAGTCTTCCCAGGTATTCAACCCGTGGATGGCCAGCAGATCCACATAATCGAGGTTCAAGTAGCTCATCGATTGCTCGAACTTGGCCAGGAACTGCTGCGGGTCGGCGCTGGGGCCAATTTTCGTCTGCACAATCAGATCTTGCCGGGGAAAGAGCGGCAAAATGCGGCCCAACTGCATTTCAGAAGTGCCATAGCCGCGGGCAGTTTCGATGTGGTTGATGCCCACCTCCAAGGCCCGGCGAATCGTCGCCTCCAGGTTCTGCTGGCTTGCCGCTGGGATCCCTGACCAAGGAGTATCTTGCCAACTGTGTTGATAGCGCATGCCACCACAGCTCAGCACGGGCATAGACAGCTCGGTACGCCCAAATCTGCGATACTGCATGGTTTTTCCCCTGGACTAAGCCCCATTTTAGGGCGGGCTTTCCATACCCCACCGCCGAAACTTGAACCCTGAGCCGGCCGCATTGTGCAGCAGTCACCGTCAGAAATCAAGAAATCAGATCAGTCTGGAAATGTGAGGGCTGCAGGGGAGCGACTAAGCTAGAGTGTTTTAGGAGTACGGGGCTGACGGGGCTCGAACCCGCAACTTCCGCCGTGACAGGGCGGTGCTCTAACCAATTGAACTACAGCCCCAATCGCTGCGAATATCTATTCTGGATGTGGACGAGGATTGTTGTCAATCATGGTGGTTAGTCTGGCAGCACAGGCCGCAACCCTTGTGGATACCGCTCCCCAAAACGGGATCCCGACGGCGGCGATGCAACAGGTGGCGGATGTGCTCACCCAGGTGGCTCAACACCTGGATCACCTGCAATACACCACCTTGCGCTACCCCGATGGCGGCTGGCTGACGGTGCGGGTGGTCGAGGATCCTGCTGCTGGCGACTCATCCTCAGAGGGATCCCAGCCGACGACCCATCTGTGGATCCCGGCCTTCGGCCACCTGGAAGATGCGCACACCACGTTGGCAGAGCTTAAGGATCGAGCGCCGGAGCTGGAGACCGCTTCTTTTGGGGTCTTGGAGCTGTTGTTCTTGGCGTTGGGCCTTTCTCGGGCCGATGGTATTGTCTTTTACGACCAAGCTGGGGATCGGCAACAGGGCAAAACCGTAGCCTGCCGAGCTTTGATGGAACAGGTCAATCAATCGCTTCGCAGATGGGCCTCTCCACCCCCTTCGATGGCTTGATCTCTTGTTTATAGTCATCTCGATTCAAACCAGGACACTGTGCCCACACTAAGACGTCGGTCGCGTCTTCGCGTCAGCGTTGCGGAGCAATGGCATTGCGGGGCAATAATGCGGAGGGCCAGAAGGCTTTTCTAAGGACTCCGTCCCGCTGGCGCGAGCAGTAGCCCAGACGTCTCATCCTAACCTGAAACAACTATAAAACTATTAAAGATCTATAAAGTTAAAGATCGCAACGCAAAATTCCAGATCCGCCAGATCCGCAATCCGCCCTGCGTCAACTCAAGATGGCCCCCTGTCGGCGGGCAAACTTCCGCAGCTTCTCGTCCATCCGTGCCCCCCGCAGATCTGCTTTGCAAAAGTTGGTGAAGCGCTTGCTCTTTTCTTCTGGGGATCGAGCCAGACGAACCCTGCCGGCCATAGACCAGAGCACTGAGCTGGCCACCACCAAAGCGAGCGTGGCCGCTCCCAACGCATAAACCAAATTGCCCGTGGTCAGGCGGACAAGCAAAAAGGCCAGGATCCCCGAGCCCAGCAGCCCCCCCAAGCCTGTCAGGATCCCTCCCAACGTCTTGGCCGATCCAGACAGTTGGATCAAAACCCGCAGCCAGTAGGGTTGAGGGGTGTTGAAGAGGATCCCGCGCAGATCCGCCCCCTGCAAGTTGGCCCCTGAGAAATCGGCCCCCCGCAGATCGGCCCGGCGCAAATCATAGCCGGCCAAGTTTTGGTTGGCAAAGGACTTGCCCCGTAGATCGGCCCCCGCCATGGAAGGGATCCGCGGTGGGGTAGCCGGCTTGATCCGTCCGCTGCCTGTGATGCTGCTGGCTCGGCCCAGTTGGGTAAAACCGGTGGTGCTCCCCCACTCAGAGGGGATGGATAGCGGGCTGCTGGCTGTCATTCCCCCTGCGGTGGACGGAGGGAGGGGTGTGGGCACGAAACCACCCGAGCGGCGCTTGGCCCAGTAGCCGGAGATCACCGATGTGCTGGGATTGGCAGACAGGGGGGAGTTGGGCAACACAATCGGTGCTTCTTCCACCGGGATCCCTTGCAGCGCCCGCAAGACCTCGGTGGCGGTGGCAAAGCGCTGATTGATGGCCGGCTGCAACATGCGGTGCAAAATGGCGTCGAATTCAGGGCTAAGCTGCAGTTCATCCGACCAATCCCACTGCCCCGTTTCATGGTTATAAAACTTGGCCGGAGATTCCAACGTCATCAAGTTGATGCAGGTGGCAGCCAAAGCATAGAGATCGCTAGAGGGACCGACCGCCTGGCCGGCTACTTGCTCTGGGGGAGAAAAGCCCAGCGAGCGAATGGCCGTCGCCTCTTCTGCCGAATCCTGGCCCGGGCCGAGCTGCTTGACGGCCCCAAAGTCGATCAGCACCAATCGACCATCTTCTTTGCGACGAATCAGGTTGGCGGGTTTAATGTCTCGGTGAACCGTGTTTTGGCTGTGGACATAGCTGAGGATCAGCAGCACCTCCTGCATCACCTGCCGGGTTTGTTCTTCGGAAAAGGGCCCATTGCGACGCATTTCTTGGGAGAGGGTGATGCCCTGGATAAATTCCTGCACCAGGTAGAACTTGCCGCCTTCCTGGAAGTGGGCGTAGAGCTTGGGGATCTGCGAATGTTCCCCCAGGCGCTCCAGCACTTGGGCCTCGCGATTGAAGAGCTCCTCCGCCAGCTTGGCCAGTTGCGGGGATCCCTCGACCGGGCGCAACTGCTTGATCACCCGCCAAGGTTTGGAGGGCATGTCCTCATCCCGCGCCAAAAAGGTAGAGCCAAATCCCCCCTGGCCGATGCGCTTGAAGGCCCGGTAGCGATTGCGCAGCAGGAGGGGATGGCCACAAGAGGCACAGGTAGAAGCGTCCGCCGGGTTTTCCGGTTGCAAACAGGCAGGGTTAAGGCAGTAGCAAGTGGGCATACCAGTTTGGGGTTACCGGCTGGCGACCCGGACAACCGAGACCAAGCCAAGAAATCGGCAGGCGAGTTGCGAGAGATACATACAGGTTAAACCACACAGAAACAAATCTTGCACAACCGCCTCAAATAAGCTGATATTAGCGTCTGCCCGCCCTGAGGTTCATCGGACAAATCGCTTAGGTTTTCGGCGGATGGGGTTTGGTGGAACAGAGGAGAACAACAAGGGCTGGACTGCCCTGCAGAGGGAAAACTTAGAATTGATGAATACAGCCATCTTCGCCTGTCATGTTTCCAGCGCTTTCCGGTGCCGCCATTCGGCAAACTTTTCTGGACTTCTACGCTCAGCGGGGCCACCAGGTGTTGCCCAGCGCCTCCTTGGTGCCGGAAGATCCGACGGTGCTGCTGACCATTGCCGGCATGTTGCCCTTTAAGCCCATTTTCCTGGGGCAACGGGATCCGGAGTACCCACGGGTTACAACGGCCCAGAAATGTGTGCGCACCAACGACATCGAGAACGTGGGCCGAACGGCGCGCCACCACACCTTCTTCGAGATGCTGGGCAACTTCAGCTTTGGCGACTACTTCAAAAAGGAGGCCATCGCCTGGGCCTGGGAGCTGGTGACGGAGGTGTTCGGCCTGCCCCCGGAACGGCTGGTGGTGAGCGTCTTTCGCGAAGATGAGGAGGCTTTTGCCCTCTGGCGAGATGAGATAGGGATCCCGGCCCACCGCATCCAGCGCATGGGAGAGGCGGATAATTTCTGGGCTGCCGGCCCCACTGGCCCCTGTGGCCCTTGTTCTGAGATTTACTACGACTTCAAGCCAGAGCTGGGGGATGAGCGGATCGATTTGGAGGATGACTCCCGCTTTCTGGAGATCTACAACCTGGTGTTCATGGAGCTGAACCGGGATAGCGAAGGTCACCTGATGCCGCTGGCCAAGCAAAACATCGACACCGGCCTGGGGTTGGAGCGGTTGGCCCAGGTGTTGCAGGGGGTGCCCAACAACTACGAGACGGACTTGATCTTTCCCATCATTCAAACGGCGGCTGGGATCGCCGGGCTGAACTACTCCAAGGCCGACCCGGAGCAGCAGATCTCTCTGAAGGTGATCGGGGATCACGCGCGGGCAGTGATGCATTTGATTGCCGATGGGGTGCTTCCTTCCAATGTGGATCGGGGCTATGTGCTGCGGCGGCTGATCCGGCGAATGGTGCGCCACGGGCGATTGCTGGGGATTGGCGAGCCCTTCACCATCCCGGTAATCGAGACCGCGATTCAGTTGGCCGAGGCTGCCTATCCTCAGGTGCGGGAGCGAGAAACCCTGATCAAGACCGAGCTGCAACGGGAGGAAGAGCAGTTTCTCAAAACCCTGGAGCGGGGGGAACGGCTACTGCTGGATTTGTTTACTGCCGTCGAATCTTCCCGCCGTGACAGCAGCTCGCCAAAGCAGATCTCCGGCGCCGACGCCTTCAAGCTCTTCGATACCTACGGTTTTCCGCTGGAGCTAACCCAAGAAATTGCCCAGGAACACGGCTTCAGCGTGGATCTGGAGGGCTTTGAGCAAGAGATGGAGAAACAGCGGCAGCGGGCCCGCGCCGCCCACCAAACCATCGACCTCACAGCCCAGGGATCCCTGGACGAGCTGGCGGATTTCCTCAGCCAAACGGAGTTTTTGGGATACAGCCAATCTTCCGCCCGCGGCGTGGTCGAGGCCCTGTTGGTCGAGGGGAAATCGGTGCCCCAAGTGGAGGCAGGGCAGGCAGTGCAGGTCGTTTTGGATCGCACGCCCTTCTACGCCGAGTCCGGCGGGCAAATTGGCGACCGGGGCTACCTCTCCGGGGATGGCCTGCTGGTGCGGATTGAAGATGTGCAAAAGCAAGGGGATCTGTTCGTTCACTTTGGCCATGTGGAACGCGGGATCCTGCGGGTGGGGGATCCCGTCCAAGCCCAAATCGACCTGGCCTGTCGGCGGCGCGCCCAAGCCCACCACACCGCCACCCACCTGCTGCAGGCAGCCCTGAAAAGAATTGTCGATCCCTCGATTGGTCAGGCGGGATCCCTGGTGGCTTTTGACCGGCTGCGCTTTGATTTCACCCTATCCCGGCCAGTCACCCCTGAGGAGCTGGAACAGATCGAGAACTTGGTGAACACCTGGATCGCCGAGGCCCATGCTGCTCAGGTGGCGATCATGCCCCTGGCCGAAGCCAAAGCCAGAGGTGCCGTGGCCATGTTCGGGGAAAAATACGGCGCCGAGGTGCGGGTAATCGACTTTCCGGGGGTGTCGATGGAGCTGTGTGGCGGCACCCACGTCAACAACACCGCTGAGATTGGCCTGTTCAAGATCATCGCCGAGACTGGAGTGGCTGCCGGGATCCGTCGCATCGAGGCCGTGGCCGGGCCGGCTGTACTGGAATACCTGAACGAGCGGGACAGGGTGGTGCGGGAGCTGAGCGCTCAATTTAAAGCCAAGCCCCAGGAACTGCCGGAGCGGGTTGCCGCTCTACAGGCGGAGCTGAAAGCTGCCCAGAAGGAACTGGAAGAGGTGCGCAGCCAGTTGGCCTTGCTACAGGCCGAAGGTCTGCTGGCCCAGGCGGTTGCCGTCGGAGATCTCAAGGTGCTGGTGGCCGAGCTGGGATCCACCACCCCTGAGGCCCTCAAAACCGCTGCCGAGCATCTGCTCTCCAAGCTGGGGGAAGGGGCAGTGGTGCTGGGATCGGTGCCGGAAGCCGGTAAGGTCAGCCTGGTGGCTGCCTTTAGCCCTGCGGTGCAGCAACTTGGCCTGAAGGCGGGATCCTTCATCGGCGAGATCGCCAAACTGACTGGGGGCGGTGGTGGCGGACGGCCCAACTTGGCCCAAGCTGGGGGCAAACAGCCGGAGAAATTGGCAGAGGCTTTGCAGGTGGCCCGGGAGCGGTTGCAAGCGGAGCTGATCTCGCGCTAGGGGAGCGAAGCCCTTTTGAGCAGCAACAGGCCGTCCATCAGCCACTACAGTCGTTCAGTTTAGAGTGCTGTTCAGTTTAGGGTGAGACGCCTGGGCTATTGAGGGAAGCCTTCTGGCCCCGTATTGGGTTATGGGTTTAGGTTTAAATCGAAATGACTATAGATCTTCGGCCAGTGGGGTTTCCGACATGTCTTCCAGGCTCAGTTGCACCTGCCGCTGCAGCGCCTGAATCGCTTGGTATTCCTGCTGGATGCTGGCCTGGTACTGGGCGGCCAGGGCAGTGTTGCCTTCGGAAAAGGCTTGATCCCACAGTTGGGTCCAGTAGCGGTAGCGCTTCTGGCGAATTTCCAGCTCCATGTTGGCAATGGCGGCCCGCACCACCATCTGCGGACGCATCAGAGCTACGCGGGTGTTTTCGTCCAGCCAAAGCAGATGGCTGAGGCGCTCGTTGAGCTGCTCATCTTGGGCACAGAGGGTGCGCAAAGCCGTCAGCAACGTCTCTTCTTGCTCTTCCAGCTCCGGCTGAGCCGAGATCAGTTCCAAGATCCGCTGCCACAGCTCCCGGTGGGGGCGAAAACTAAATTGCAGCTCCCGCTCCAGCAAAGTTTGCCGAATTTCGCGGCGATACTCGCCAAAATGCAGAAAGATCTGCAAAAGATGGGACTCCGACTGCAAGAGTTTGGATCCCTTATTGAGGGAAGGTTGCCGGGGTTTGGCCCAGCGGTACTGCCGCACCGCTCGGCGCAGGTCTTCTTCCAAGTCTCGACTGAGGCGACCATTGCCCCGACTGAGCAGTTCTGCCACTTTGTGCAAATACAAAGAGCGCCACTGTCCACCCAAACCGGCCAGCAGTTGCACAAGGGCTTGACGGGCCTGTTGAAAATCGGCGGCCCGGCTCAGATCCCGACCGGCCAACACCTGTTCAATTCGCCAATCCAGCCACAGGGGAGCTTGCTCGATCAGGGTTTGCAGTTCAGAAACCGCTCGCGTCGGCGGGGCCGAGCTCTTGTACTCCCGCAAAAACTCGTCGGCATCTTTGCCCTCAGGAAGGGTGAGAATGCGCAGCTCAATTTCTCCGCGCCGCGCTTGTTCTTCAACGGCTTCAATGGCTCGGTTGGCGGCGTTCAAACCGGCCCGATCCGCATCAAAATTGAGAATCAGTCGCTTCGAT
Source organism: Synechococcus sp. R55.4 (assembly GCF_047461935.1). Taxonomy (NCBI): domain Bacteria; kingdom Bacillati; phylum Cyanobacteriota; class Cyanophyceae; order Synechococcales; family Synechococcaceae; genus Synechococcus; species Synechococcus sp. R55.4. The sequence continues at coordinate 17,190 of NZ_JANSIF010000020.1, forward strand.
TGGGTGTAGCGCAGCAGGATCTTCACCTGGTGGGGCGTCAAAGCGGTGCCCATAGCGGCTACGGCATAGGCAACCCCCGCCTGATGCAGGGCGATGACATCGAAGTAGCCTTCCACCACCAGGACTTGATCGGCCTTGGCAATGGCATCGCGGGCAAAGTTGAGGCCATAGACCACCTGGCTTTTGTTGAAGAGCTCTGTTTCTGGAGAGTTGAGGTACTTGGGCTGTCCTGACTCCCCCAAGGCTCTGCCGGCAAACCCGATCACCCGCCCCTGCACATCGAAAATGGGCAGCATGATCCGGTTGCGAAAGCGGTCGTAGTGGCCGGATCCCTGCTGGCGGGGAACCAGTAATCCAGCCTCTTCTAAAAGTTTGACCGGTTGGCGCTTGTGGTTGACCAAGTATTCGTAGAGAGATTGCCAGCCGGGGGGAGCAAAGCCGATTTGAAATTTTTGCAAAGTTTCTTCGCTCAGGTGGCGGCTGTGCAGGTACTGGCGGGCGGCGGATCCTAGCTGGGATCGGAGGGCATGCCGATAAAAATCGGCAGCCATGGCCAAAATCTCCAGCAGCTTTTCCCGGTGGGAGAGCTCCCGCTCATCAAGGGATCCCAAGGGCTGCGCCTCGGGATTGCGGGTGGGCAGAGGGATGTGGTATCGCCGCGCCAAGTGGCGCACGGCCTCAGCAAAGGAGAGATGCTCGGTCTGCATGACAAAGCGCAGCACATCTCCCCCTGCCCCGCAGGAGAAGCACTTGTAGATCTGCTTGCTGGGGCTGACCTGAAAACTGGGTTTGTGGTCGTTGTGGAAAGGGCAAAGCCCAACAAAGTTCTTCCCCTGCTTGCGCAACACCACTTTTTCGGCCACCACTTCCACGAGGTCGGCCTTTTGGCGCACCAACTGAATGAAATCGGGGGGCAGACCGCTCATGGCTTCGGGGGATCCTGACCTTATAGTAGCCGGGGGAAACTCGACAGGCTGTCTTTTGACCTGGCCCAACGGGCTTGGGATAATGGGCGGGCCTTAAAGGCTAGTTTTCGGTCAGTCCCTGAGATGAAAATGCGAATGATCAACCTTTTTATCGGGCTTTTGGTGGCAGTATTTGCCCTCTTTTTAGGCCCGCAAATGGCTTCTGCTGAGCCGGATTTGGCCTTGGGAGCCAAGGTCTTTCAGGCCAAATGTGTGGGTTGTCACTTAAACGGGCGCAACACTTTGGTGGCAGCGAAAAACCTTTCTCTGGCGGCTCTTCATGAGTACCACGTAGACACCCCTGAGCTGATCCAGGCCCAAGTGAGAAACGGCAAAGGGGCCATGCCGGCTTTTGCCAAGATTCTCAAGCCGGAGGAGATCGAGGCGGTGGCGGCCTACGTTTTGGATCGCGCTGAGCACAACTGGAGTAGAGGCTAGTGTCCAAAGAGAAGACTCAAGATCCAGCCTTGCTGCAGGAAAGCCCGGCGGAGCGGCTGCCTCACGAGCAGGGATGTGAAGGACAGGGATCCCGCCGCAAAATCTTGTCGGTTGGCGTGGGAGCCCATGGCTTGGTGGCGGTGGGCATTTCCGCCCATGGGGTGGTGGCCATCGGCGTGGTGACTCACGGCATCCTCTCTATCGGCCTGGTGGCTATGGGAGCGCTCTCGTTCGGGCTGGTGTCGATGGGCTTGGCCAGTGCCGGCCTGGTGTCGATGGGCCTCTCCAGTTGGGGACAGCACAGCATGAGCATAACGGAATCCCACGGATCCCATCACCATCCCTAGGTTTTGACCAACAAACACTGCATTTTTCTCTTTCTCTACAGGCTTGTAAGGAGCATCTGCGAATGTTCAGTCTGCAAAGTTACTTGACCCTGGCCAAGAAATCTCTGCTGGCCCTGGGAATGAGTTTTTTACCCCTTTCCTCTGCCTGGGCCCATGTCACCGTCCATCCCAAAGAGGCCCCGGCGGGCAGCTTTGCCAAGCTCACCTTTCGGGTGCCCCATGGCTGCGATGGATCCCCGACCGTGCGCCTGCGGGTGCAGATCCCGGAGGGATTCGTCTCTGTGAAGCCGATGGTGCATCCCCTGTGGAAAATCGAGACGGTCAAAAAGCCGCTGGAGACCCCCTATGAGTCGCATGGGAAGATGATTACCGAAACGGTTGCCGAGGTGATCTGGAGCGGCGGCTCGCTGCCCGATGAGTTCATGGATGAGTTCAGCATCAGCCTCAAGCTGCCGAATCGCCCCGGTGAGGTCATCCCCATCCCAGTGATTCAGGAGTGCGAGCAGGGCATGTACCGCTGGATTCAGGTGGCTCAGCCTGGCGAGGATCCCAACAGTTTGCCGGAGCCGGCTCCGCTGCTGAAGCTGACAGGTGGAGACAGTGGACATGGGCACGGCCACGGGCATGGACATGGGCATGGTCACGGTACCCGCTAAGCGGTCTGCTTAGGAGCATGTTTCATCCCAAAAGGGGTTTTGCTTGGATTTGGTCTGGGATCCTCTGCGCCTTGCTGTGGGTGGCCGGGATCCAGCCCGCTTTTGCCCATGCCAGCTTGCTCTCCACCTTCCCAGAGGATGGGGCGGTGCTGCAGGAAGCGCCGACACAGGTGCGGCTGGTCTTCAATGAGCCGGTGCGGATCACGCAACTCCAGGTTTTGGGTAGCAGCGGACGGGCGCTAGCTTTGGAAAACGTGGTGAGCACCGGCAACGCGCCGCAGGGGGATCTGCCCCAGGAGATCCCAGAGGGAGTTTACATCGTCAGTTGGCGGGCCATTTCTGCCGATTCCCATCCGGTGAGTGGATCGTTTGCCTTCCAGGTGGGGGCAGCCGATCCTGGGCAATTGCAGGCGGCGAGGACAGCTCACGCCCAAGGAAGGGATCCCTTGTACTGGCCGCTGGTGGGGGTACGCTGGGGGATCTACTTGGGCAGCCTCTTTGTGGTGGGGGTGCTGGGCTGGTGGCGACTGTTGCGGGGGCAGCGGAGCAGTTTCGCCGATTTTGATCGCGTCAGCGGGGCGGAGCCCTTATCTTGGGCTTTTGCGACAGCTTGGATCACCCTCAGCTTGACCGTGGTGGCCTTCAGTCTGCATTTGGCCCAGCTCTACCCTTACTTTAATGGGCGAGAGCTGCTGCGTGTGATGCTTTCTCCCTACGGTTGGGGTACAGGGCTGCGGCTGGTGGGGCTAGGGATCCTGATCTGGGCCTGTGAGGGAGGTGCCGTCTGGGCCAGCGGTATGGGGTCGGTGTTGGTGCTCGGCTCCTTTTTGCCCATTGGCCATGCTCTCACCAGTGAGCATCCGATGGGGACAATGGCGCTGCTGGGGCTGCATCTGGCCGGTTCAGCTTTCTGGTTGGGAGGGTTGTGGGGGCTGGAGCGCCTGCTGGGCAAGGAATCTGCCCCCTACCCCTCTGTGGGCATCATCCAACGGTTTTCTGACGTGGCCACCTGGGCCGTGCCGGGGCTTATCCTGGCCGGGGTGGGAATGGGCGGGATCCACCGCGGCTGGGACTGGGATCATCCGTATGGGCAGTATCTCTGGGCCAAGCTGCTGCTGGTGCTGATGATGGTGGGGTTGGGCGCCCACAACAAGTTTCGGCTGGTGCCGGCATTGCAACAGGGTGGGCAGGCTGTGGGCCGGTCGCTGCGCCGGATCGTCCGCCTGGAGTTGGTGGGGCTGATTCTGGTGCTGGCCTTGACCAGCTTCCTGGTGGCCCAGGCTCCTCCCAGTCATGGAAGGCACGGCATGGGAGCCCCACTGGAGTCGGGCTTGCAGACCAGTTGTGAAGAGCGCTTGAACTGGCCGGAAGGCAGCCTGCACCTGAAGATTCTGCCCTGTCGTCCTGGGGAAAATCAAATTCGGGCTGAGGTGAAGGGAGTCCCGGCTCAGGAATTGACCCTTGGGTTTTCCCTGCCAGAACGCGGGATCCCCCCTCTACGCCGCACTGTAGCCCCAGATGGATCCGGCCAATTTGTGGTGGAAAATGTGCCCCTGGCCCTGGCGGGGGAATGGCAGATCGAGGTGAGACTGTTGGTCAGCGATTTTGAAGAGCGGCGAGGTCAGATCGCGGTTTCCCTCTGACGGAATCGTTCAGGATCATCACAACCCTTGAAGATCGCAAAAGAAAAAGCTGAAAAAGGCCCTGCCTAGGAGCTAGGGGCTGCTCCGCCCAAGGGTGTCGGCCTGTGGCAGAATCGAGCCAGCCTGTAGTAGCAAAAGGCTGCACTCTCAGGCGACCGGCTTGGCTATGGAAGACAAGATCAGAGCGGGAAGTGTGCTCAGGGGACGCTATCGCATTCTCCATCCCCTCGGGGAAGGGGGATTTGGCATAACCTACAAGGCGGTGGATCAAGACACCTTCGATAGCCCCTGCGTCGTCAAGCGCCTTCGCCCCCTCTCCACGGATCCTTATACACTGGCCACGGCTCGCAAGCTCTTTGAACGGGAAGCCAAGGTTCTCAACCGGCTCAACCACTTCGACCAGGTGCCCCGCCTTTTGGCCCACTTCGAGCAGGATCAGGATTTTTACTTGGTGCAAGAGTTTGTTGCCGGGCATGATCTCAGCCAGGAGCTGATCCCGGGCAAGCCGCTGAGCGAGGCCGAGGTTTTGAAACTGTTGTGGGATATTTTGGAGATCCTGCGCCATGTACACGCCCACCAGATCGTCCATCGGGATATCAAGCCGGCCAACCTGATGCGCCGCGATGCCGATGGCAAGTTGGTGTTGATCGACTTTGGGGCAGTCAAGGAAGTGGGGCGGTTGGTCAGCCATGCCCCCGGCCAAACTCAGTTGGCGACGGTGATTGGCTCGGTTGGCTACATGGCGCCCGAACAGCTCAACGGCAAGCCCCAGCCCTGCAGCGACCTGTACTCCGTAGGGGTGCTGGCCATCCAAGCCCTCACCGGTCGTCCTCCCCATAAGATCCGGGATGATCCCCGCACCGGCCAACTGCTCTGGCGGGATTTGGTTCAGGTCAGCGAGGAGCTGGCCGAGATTTTGGATCGCCTGATCTGCCCCCACTGGCAAGAGCGCTTCCAGTCCGCTGCTGAAGTGTTGGAGGCGCTGCGGCCCCTGTTGCCTTTTCCCCAAGAGGCGACGCTCGGCGATGTTTCGGTGGATCAGGTTTTGGTGACGCGCCTGTTGGCCCGCGCACAGGAGAAAGCTCGCCAAGGGGATTTCCAGGGGGCGATTGCCGACTGCACGTTGGCCATTCAATTGGATCCCCAAAATAGCCGCGCCTACAGCCAGCGGGGCAGCGCCCGCTACAAAAGTGGGGACTTGGCAGGGGCCATCGCAGATTACACCCAAGTCATTCAACTGGCAGGGGACGCCCGCGCCTATTTCAACCGCGGCATTGCCCGCTACCGGCTGGAGGACTACGAGGGAGCTGTTGCCGACTACACCCAGGCTCTCGGCCTCAACCCACAATGGGCGGTGGCCTACTACAACCGTGGCAATGCCCACCGGCAACTGAATCAGCAGCAGCAAGCCATCGAGGATTATTCGCGGGCCATTGAGCTCAACCCAGAGGATGTGCGGGCCTATTTCAACCGGGGTGTGGTGCGGGGCAGCTTGGGAGATGCCCAAGGGGCCGTCGCCGACTTCTCAGAGGTGATCAAACGGGATCCTCAGGACGGGGAAGCCTACTTCAACCGGGGAGTGGCGCGGGTCCAGTTGTCAGATTTGCAAGGGGCCGTCGAGGACTACACCCAAGCGCTGCAGTTGGATCCTCGCCACGGCAAAGCCTATTACCACCGGGGCCTGGCCCGGCAAGCGTTGGGGGATCCCCAGGGGGCTGTTGAAGACTTTTCTCAGGCCCTATCCCTACGGTCTGCTGAGGCCACTGAGCTACCTGAGGCAGAGGCGGCAGCCCAGGCGGATCTCTACTTGCAGCGGGCCATGGCCTACCTGAGCAGCAACACCCTGGAGCCGGCGCTGGCCGATTGTGAACAGGCTCTCCGTCTGGATCCCAACCTGTCGCGGGCCTATCTCTGCCGGGGCTTGGCTCGCCAGGGGCTGGGGGATCCCGGCGGCGCTCTGGCAGACTTCAACCGCGCCCTGGAGCTGGATCCCCAGATGGCCAAAGCCTACCTCAACCGAGGCATTGCCCACCTGGACTTGGGCAACATTGAAGCGGCTTTGTCCGACTTGAACCAGGCCATTGCTTTGGATCCCCAAGATGCCAGTGCCTACAGCAGCCGCGGGCGAATCCATTGGCTGTTGGGGGATCCCCTAGCGGCTCTGCAGGATTACACGGCTGCCCTGGAGCGGGATCCGCAGAACCCTCAGCTCTACTTCAACCGCGGCCAACTCCATGTTGAGCGGGAAGATTGGCCGGCAGCCTGTGAGGACTTCTCGCAGGTGTTGCAGTGGGCGGCGAGGCCTGGGATCCCACGCGGGCCGGAGCTGCTGGTTAATGCCCATCTGCGCCGCGGTATGGCACGGCAACGGTTGGGGGATTGGCAGGGAGCGCTGGCCGATTTCGACCAAGCTCTGCAAGGGGATCCTCAGTCGGGCTTGGCTTATTTCCATCGCGGCCAAGTGCGGGCTGCTCTGGGAGATGGGCCGGGGGCCATCCAGGACTACCACCAGGCTTTGGCCCTGGGGGCGGCAGTGGCCCAGGCGGATATCCGCCGAGATCTGGCGCGGGCCCAAATCCAGGCAGGGGATCTGCAGGCGGCCTTAGAGCAGTTGAACGAGGCGGTGCGCTTGCAGCCGGAACGGCGGGATCTGCGCCAAGAGCGAGCTGAGTTGTGCCGACGGCTAGGCCGGTGGCAAGAAGCAATTGCCGACTACGACGAGGTGTTGCGGCAGGATCCTCAGGACTGGACGGCTTGGCTGGGACGGGGCATGGCCCATGGACAGGTGGGCAACTGGGCTGCCGCCCTTCAGGATCTCAGCCGGGTTTTGCAGCAGGATCCTGACCACAGGGAAGCGCTGTGGCACCGAGGACAAGCCCTGCAGCAGTTGGGTCAGACCGAAGCGGCCTTGCAAGATCTAAACCGTCTGCTGCAGCAGGATCCCCAACACAGGATGGCCCGCTTGGCCCGCGGCTCTCTGTTGTTGACGTTGGCAGTGCGCGGCACCGTTCCTGCAGCGGGCGTAGCCTTGGAGCAGGCCGAATCCGACTTCGACCAAGTCATCCAAGAACAAGCCCAAGACGGGGAACAGTCCCGGCAGCTCTATCTGGAGGCCCACCTGAAGCGGGCCCAAGTCCGCCGCCTGCGCCACAACCTGGAGGGGGCAATAGCCGATTGGGATCGGGTCTTGGAGCTGGCCAGCCCAGGGGATCCAGAAGTGCTGGTCACCGAAGCCCTGTTGTATCGGGGCTTGTGTCGCCAAGAGAGGGGGGATCTGGCTGGGGCGTTGGCCGATTTCACGGCGTTGATCCAGCAGCAACCGCAGGCTTCTCAGGCTTTTGCTTTGCGGGCAAGGGTGCATCTGGCTTTGGGGGATCAAGAGGCGGCATTGGCGGATCTCAACCAAGCTCTGAGCCTCGACCAGAACTGGGGGGTGGCCGATGCTGCCCTGGCCTACCGTCAACGGGGGGATCTACACCGGCAGGCCAATTGCCCTGAGCTGGCCATTGCCGACTACACGCGGGCCCTAGCCTTGAACCCTCAGGAGCGCCCTGCTTTGCTCCACCGAGCTCTCCTGTGGGATGGCGAGGGACAGACGGACAAAGCGATAGAAGACTACACCCGACTGCTGCAACTGGAGCTGGATCCCCAGGAGCGGGTCTGGGTTTTGAACAACCGCGGCTGGGCCTACGCCCAACAGGGGGATTTTTCGGCGGCCATCCGCGACTACGACCAAGCCATAACACTCTGCACTGCTGACGCGAGCGATAGGGATCCCTGCCACCTCAAGGCCCACCTCAACCGCGCCCTGGCCCGGACTGCCCTTGGGGATTGGCAGAGAGCCTGCCAGGATTTCCAGGCTGCCCTCCAGATGCAAGGGTACGAAGGTCGGCTTTTGGAAGACGTTATCGCTAGTTATTTCAAAATAGGTTGAGACACTTCCCAAAGGCTCCGCGCCGTCGCCGCGGCCACCTCCAACCTCTCTTAGAAATCGATGGGATTTGAATGGACAGTTAGAGGGATCGGCTCAAGCCTCCTCCGCCACTTCTCCCGTCTCGGGCCGCAGCAGCGGAAAGGCAATGACATCGCGAATGCTGGGAGCGTCGCACAGCAGCATCACCAAGCGGTCGATCCCCACGCCCAGGCCGCCGGTGGGGGGCAGGCCATATTCCAAGGCCGTGAGGAAGTCTTCATCCAGAAAGTGGGCCTCCTCATCTCCGGCTGCCTTCAGGGCTGCCTGGGCCTCCAGCCGCTGCCGCTGATCCACCGGATCGGTGAGCTCGGAGTAGGCGTTGGCCGTCTCCCGCCCAACGATGAACAGCTCGAAGCGCTCGGCCAACCCCGGTTTGCTGCGGTGGGGCTTGGTGAGGGGACACACATCCAGGGGGTAGTCCAGAACAAAGGTGGGCTGGCGCAGGCGGCTCTCGCAGCAGTGCTCAAAGGCTTTGACCAGCAACTTGCCAGGGGAGTCCTGGGGTGAGAGATTGGGGATCCCCCGTTCTGCCAAGGCGGGCAACAGCTCGGCGGTGGATCCCGTTTCCACATCGATGGAGATCCCGGTTGTCTCCTCCACCAACTCCTGCAGGGTCACCCGCCGCCAGGGGGGCGTGAGGTCAATGGTTTCCCCCTGATAAGTCAACTGCAGGGATCCCCGCACCGCCAGGGCGGCGTTGCAGACCAGGGTTTCCGTCAGCTCCATCATGGTGTGGTAGTCGGCGAAGGCTTGATAGGCCTCCAGCGAGGTGAACTCCGGGTTGTGGCGGGTGGAGATGCCTTCGTTGCGAAAGACCCGCCCAATTTCATAGACTCGCTCGATCCCGCCCACCACCAGCCGCTTCAGGTGCAGCTCGGTGGCAATGCGCAAGTAGAGATCCAGATCCAGGGCGTTGTGGTGGGTGATGAAGGGTCGCGCCTCCGCCCCGCCGGGGATCACCTGCAACACTGGCGTCTCAATTTCCACAAAACCTCGCTCTTCCAGAGTCTGCCGCAGGGAGCGGATGATCTGGGCGCGGTCGAGCAAGGTCTGCTTGACCTCAGGGTTGACGATGAGATCGACGTAGCGCTGGCGGTAGCGTTTCTCCACATCCCGCAGGCCGTGCCACTTGTCCGGCAGCGGCAACAGCGCCTTGGTTAGCACCTGGTACTCGTCCACCCGCACCGACAATTCCCCTTTTTCGGTGCGCTTGAGGCAGCCCTTGGCCCCCAGCCAATCGCCCACGTCGATGAGCTTGTCCAAGTTCTTGAAGGCCAACTCCCCCATATGCTCCGTCAGCCGTTGCTTCTCCAGGTAAAGCTGGATGGTGCCGGAGCGATCCTGAAGGGTAAAGAAAGCCAGCTTGCCCATGACCCGCCGCGCCCGGATCCGACCGGCCACGGCCACCTGCACATCCTCCCGCTCGGCACCGGGCTCTAGGTCGGCAAACTGCTCCTGCAGCTCGGCAGCCAGATGGGTAACAGGAAAAGAATAGGCATAGGGCGGGATCCCTTGTTCCCGCAGGTGTTGGGCTTTTTCCAGGCGGGCGGCCCGTTGGGCGGCTTCGCTGCTGCTGGGGAGGGTAGACATGGCGGTGGATAGGCAATGGACAATGGAAGCCCCGTTAGGGACGGGATTTTTCAGGCTGCCGGCGGTGCGATGCCGTGGGAACGCAGCAGCTCCAAAAGGGCTTCGGCCCGTTGGCGTTCTGCCTCAGCGCGCTGTTGTTCCAGAGCAGCCTTTTCTTCGCCGGTGGGCAAAACCTGCCCCTCCCGATCACACCAGCGTAGCCATTCGGTATTCACGACCTCAAAGGATCGCTGCCAGAGGGTTAAGCCCAGCCCGATGTCCTCCAGCCATGTGGACGCGAAGGGGACAAACTCACCTCCCCGCCGCTGAAAAAGGGCCAGAGGGGATCCCTGCAGTTCCCTTAGTTGCCGCAAGGGAGAGGCTACGCCCGCTGTGCGATCGTAGACCGCGTAGTAGCTGACGCCGGCGCGGGCATAGTCTTTGCGTTTGCGGCCCAGCTCTTCCCCTTTGCGCTTGGAGACAATCTCAATGACCACATCCGGCGGCTTACCCATCTCCCAGACCAGGTAGGTGCGATCTTCCTTGCGCTCAAAGCTGGCGGGGGGAGCCACCTCCAGGCTGAGCATCACATCGGGCACCAGGGGAGGCAGTTTGAGGGCATAGAACAGACCGACATTGGCCGTGGCCAAAAAGGGGATCGGTTCCCCGGTGTCTTTGGCCTTGGGCTGGAATGAGGTGTAGAGGGCACCGGTGAGCAGGCGCTGCAGCTTCTCCGAGTGAATGCTGTCCACAGGCTCATCGTCCTCGATGACCAGGTCACTAATATCCGGTGGCTCTGGCAGAGGAAATGCCGCCTCCGGCATCGAGGGCTGGACTGGGCTGGAGAGTGCAGAAACCATGCTCACCGGGATCCGTTGCTGGTGTTGCTAACTACGGACTAGGGCTCAGCTAAGGCTGCTGAGCTGTTTGCCCAGCAGGCGTAGCCTTTTTCGAGGGTAACAAAAGTTTTCGGGAACATGATGGACATGCCACCGAAGCAGCGGATGCCGAGCTTGGCCTTTGGAGATAGGCGCAGCAGAGCCCAGCAGCCGGCGACGGGTGGAAGGCAAGGGGATGTTCACTCTGCGCTCTGGGAACCGGGCACAGCCACCAGCAGGGCTTCCAACACCCGCTGCACCCGACTCAGGCGCAGGCCGTGATCCGACAACACAGGGCTGTTGGGGATGATGGCGTGGCGAAACCCCAGTTTGCTGGCTTCTTTCAAGCGCTGCTCCAACTGGGCCACCGGGCGCACCTGCCCCCCCAGTCCCACCTCGCCAATCAGGACTGTAAAAGGATCCACTTGGCGATCCCGGAAGCTGGCGGCCACGGCCACTGCTACCCCCAAGTCGGCAGCTGGCTCGGCTACCTGAATGCCGCCGGCAGAGGCGATGTAAGCATCGTATTTGGAAAGCGGGATCCCCACCCGTTTTTCCAGCACAGCCAAGATCTGCAAAAAGCGGTTGATTTCAATGCCGGTGGAGGTGCGGCGGGGGGAGCTGTAGCTGGTGGGGCTGACTAGGGCCTGCACTTCCACCACCAAGGGGCGGGTGCCCTCGCAGGCAACGATGGTGGCTGTTCCGGGCATGGCCTGATCCCGGCTACTCAAAAAAAGCTGCGAGGGGTTCTCCACCTCCACCAAGCCAGAGGCGGTCATCTCAAAAACACCCATTTCCTGGGCTGCCCCAAAGCGGTTTTTGACGGCGCGCAATAGGCGGTGGCTTTGGAAGCGATCCCCCTCAAAGTACAAGACCGTGTCCACCAAATGCTCCAGCACCTTCGGCCCGGCCAGGGATCCGTCTTTGGTAACATGGCCTACAATCAGCAGAGCCACCCCCAGTTTTTTGGCCAGCCGCATTAACAGGCCGGTGCATTCCCGCACCTGGGAAACGGATCCCGGCGCCGAGGTGAGTTGCCCCCAGAAGATGGCTTGGATGCTGTCGATCACTGCCACCCGCGGTTGCAGAGCTTGAATCTCCGCCACAATGGCCTCCAGATCGGTTTCTGCCAACAGGTAGAGCTGCTCGCTTTCTACCCCTAGCCGTTCGGCGCGCAGCTTGATCTGTTGAGCCGATTCCTCCCCCGACACGTATAAGATGGGCCCGCTCTTGGCCAGGTGGGCAGCGCTCTGCAGCAGCAGGGTGCTCTTGCCAATGCCCGGATCCCCGCCAATCAACACCAGGGATCCCGGCACAATGCCACCTCCCAACACCCGGTCAAACTCGCCATAGCCGGAGGAGAGGCGAGGGTGGCGATCTGAGGAGACCTGGGAGAGGGGGAGGGCCGACCGGGGGATCCCATTGGCGCGGTTGGACCTAGGAGCGAGGGCTTGGGCCCGTGGGGACTTGGCCGCTGGGGCGACGACCACTTCCGTCAGGGTGTTCCAGGCGCCGCAATGGTCGCAGCGGCCCAAAAACTTGGCATAGCGCTCGCCGCACTGGCTGCACTCCCAGACGGTTTTGGCCTTGGCCATGAATGGGGATCCCGCTCTTTGAGGAGTGAGAAGGGAGAAGTGAGAAGGAAGGAGTGAGAAGTGAGGAGTGAGGATCCACTCTCTTTGCTCTCTTCTCTCTGCTCTCTCCTCTTCCTACTCAGGATATCCGCCAAGGACTCCGTCCGAGTATCGCGACCGGCTGCTGCTAGGTGTGGGACACAGGAACAGCAGGAATGGGCAGCTCCGGCAAGGCCAGGGATCCACACTGGGCGTGGTGGCGCAGCAGGTGGTCGCAGAGCACCAGGGCCACCATCGCCTCCACCATCGGCACCGCCCGCGGCAGCACACAGGGATCGTGGCGTCCCCGCGCCGCCAAAACCGTCTCTTGCCCATCGAGGGTGACGGTGTTTTGGGCCTGGCGAATGGTGGCGGTGGGTTTAAAGGCCACCCTTAGGAGGATATCTTCTCCGTTGCTGATGCCCCCCTGGATGCCGCCGGAGCGGTTGCTGCGGGTACGCCAGCCGGCAGGGGTCATGTAAAACTCGTCGTTGTGCTGCTTACCCGTCAAGTAGGTGCCGGCAAACCCAGAGCCGATCTCAAACCCTCTGCTGGCCGGCAGGGACATCACCGCCTTGGCCAAATCGGCCTCCAGCTTGTCGAACACCGGGGATCCCAGTCCGCGGGGCACGTTGCGGGCCACACATTCCACCACACCCCCTAGGGAATCCCCCTCCCGCGCCGCCTCTTCGATTTTTTGGATCATCGCTGCTGCCGCTTCTGGATCGGGGCAACGGACGATGTTGGCCTCCACCTGCTCTGCAGTTACCGAGCTGGGATCCACCTGGGCTTCCACGTCTTTTACCCGCTGCACGTAGGCCAGGATCTCCACCCCTGCCGCTAGGCGCAGGATCTTCTTGGCAATGGCCCCTGCCGCCACCCGGCCAATGGTCTCTCGCGCTGAGGCCCGTCCTCCCCCCTGCCAGTTGCGGATGCCGTACTTGGCTTGATAGGTGGCATCGGCATGGGAGGGGCGGAAGGTGGTGGCCATTTCGCTGTAATCCTGGGGGCGGGCATCCTGGTTGCGTACCAGGATGTGGATGGGGGTGCCAAGGGTGAGGCCCTGGAAGACTCCCGAAGTGATCTCGCAGCGATCGGCTTCCTGGCGCGGCGTGGTGATGGAGCTCTGGCCAGGGCGACGCCGATCCAGCTCCGCTTGAATGTCGGCCTCGGTCAACGGCAGGCGGGGCGGACAGCCATCTACCACCACCCCCACTGCCCCACCGTGGGACTCGCCGTAGGTAGTAACCGAAAACAGGACGCCGAAGGAGTTGCCGTTGGCCATGGGATCCCGAACTTTTGGGTTTGCAACTTTGTCTTGCAACTATTCTGCAACAGGGGGCTGCCCGGCGGCGCGGTGCCACTGACGGCAGCAGGCGATCCCCCGCAACACCAGGTGAGGATCCCAATGTAGTGGAGTGAGAAGTGAGGAGTGAGGAGTGAGGAGTGAGGCTCTCTTCTCTCCGCTCTTTCCTCTCTGCTCTCTGCTCAAGGACTCCGTCCCGCTGTCGCTAACGGGGTTTTGCCGGTAACTTTGCAGGTGGGAGTAGAGCCACTCCCCATCCCCGCCGGTCAGCAGCAAAGGGCCTTGGGGAAAGCGGCGACGCCAGTCGGCAATAAACTCCCGCAACCCCGCCAGCAGAGTGTGGAGAATGCCGCTGCGGATGGCAGCCACGGTGTCAGTGGCCCAGCGGGGGGGTAAGGGAGAGCAGGGATCCCAGTGGATTTTGGGCAGCCGAGCAGTGTAGTCGGCCAACGCTTGCGCCTGCAGCCCTAGGCCGGGCAAGATCGCCCCCCCCACCAGGGATCCGTCGCAATCTGCTCCCGTCAAGGTCAGGGCAGTACCCGCGTCGATCACCAAACAAGGCCAGCCGTAGTGGATCCCGGCAGCCCACAAGGCCAAGGCCCGATCCAGCCCCAGCCCTGGGTAGGGATCCCGCAGCGGCACCTGCGATAGCTCCAATCGATGCACCCAAGGGGATTCCGGCGGCAGGGGAGCAGAGCCCACAGGAGCCAGCCACAGCTCTGTCTGCTGCGGCCAGGACAAGGGCTGGTGGGCAGGAAACTGCTCCACCTTCACCAGGGTCTCCCCCACAAACCAGCCCCAGCGCACGTGAGTGTTGCCCAGCACGGCTGCCAGCCATTCACGACAGCGGTGCGAAGCGCTGAGATCTGCCCCCTCCTCAAAACTCATGCAGCAGCTCTGCCTCCACGCGAAACAGCTCCACCGGCTGGTCGACAGGGATCCCGGCCAACCTCTTGGCAGTGGCGAGCTGCCATTCCGTCGTCAAAGCTTCTCCCGGCAGCAACACCGCCCCCCGTGTTCCGGAGCGGATAAACAAGCCCGTGCGGGTTGGATCCACCTGCTCCACGGCGGCGAAAGGACTCCGTCCGAGTAGCGCGATGGGCACCACCCGCCGCACAATGGCCACCTGAATGGCTGCTGACTCCAGCTCCCCAGGTCGCAGAGGCACGTAGCGCCAGTCGCGGGTCACAGCCCCCACCGCCGCCCGGATGGTGGCCCTGGCCAGATCCTCACCGCTGGGATCCAAGCTGCCCCAGCAGCCGCGGGGCCGACCTTCTGTACTCACTGTTACAAAAACCCCCGCTGAGCGCTGCCAGTGCGGTGGGATCTCGTCTGGAGGTGGCAGCACCTGGCCGGTGGCGAAGTAGTGGGCAATGGCCTGACGCGCCAGTGCCGGCAGGGTGTCAGGGAGAGGTGGTCGCCGGGTGGGGGAGGGGATCCCTTCTGAATCGGACTCCGTCCCGCCAGTGCGATCCCGTAAGCGGTGCGAGGCACCCATGGACTCCGGCGGAGGAACAGGGGCAGTTGTCTCAGAAGGCTGCGGCAGGGATCCCGTCCACAAGCCCAGCCCCGCAGCCAGGAGCAGGCCGAGAAGACCCAGCAATCGAACCGTGAAGTGAACTCGGCAGGTGAACACCCAAGAGAATCCCGTTGGTGGTCACAACAACCGTACTCTAAAAGCTACGCCCTCTCTGCTGCAAATACTTGAAAACGGTGTTCAAATCCTTGTCGCCGCGCCCAGAACAGTTGACCACTACCCGTTGCTGGGATCCAAGCTGTGGGGCCAAAGTTTTCAGGTAGGCCAGCGCATGGGCCGTCTCCAGCGCGGGGATGATCCCTTCCAGCCGCGACAGCAGCAGCAACGCCTCTACGGCCTCATCATCGGTGGCAGCGTAGTACTCGGCTCGTCCAATTTCTTTCAGATAGCTGTGCTCGGGCCCTACACCGGGGTAATCCAAGCCGGCGCTGATGGAGTGGGCCTCCTGCACCTGCCCTTCTTCATCCTGCAGTAGGTAGCTCATGGCTCCATGCAGGACTCCAATCCGACCGCGGTTGAGGGTGGCAGCGTGGCGGGGCGTGTGCAGCCCTTCTCCGGCGGCTTCGATGCCGATCAGTCGCACCCCTGGATCCCGGACAAACTCGTTAAACAGGCCCAGGGCATTGGATCCGCCTCCCACACAGGCCAGCAGCACATCCGGCAGCCCTCCCCACTTCTCCTGGCATTGCTGCCGCGTCTCCTGGCCGATGACATCGTGAAAGGCCCGCACCAGCTTCGGGTAAGGGTGGGGCCCTGCCACCGTACCGATCACATAGTGGGTGGTCTCCACATTCGTCACCCAGTCGCGGATCGCCTCCGACAGAGCATCTTTGAGGGTACGCGTGCCCGCCTCCACCCCCCGCACCTCAGCACCCAGCAGGCGCATTCGCTGCACGTTGGGGGCCTGCCGCTCCATATCCAGTGCCCCCATGTAGATAACGCATTCCAGCCCAAAACGAGCACACACGGTTGCCGTGGCCACCCCATGTTGCCCGGCGCCGGTCTCGGCGATCACCCGTCGCTTGCCCATACGCACTGCCAGCAGGGCCTGGCCAAGGGCGTTGTTAATTTTGTGGGCGCCGGTGTGGTTGAGATCTTCCCGCTTCAGGTAGATCTGCGGGCCACCGTAGTGTTCTGTGAGCCGCTGGGCAAAGTAGAGAGGGCTGGGCCGCCCGACAAAATCCCGCAGCAGGCTGTGAAACTCAGCGCGAAAATCGGGATCCCGCCAGTGATGCTCAAAGGCTTCCTCCAGCTCCGTTAGGGCGCTCATCAGGGTTTCCGGCACAAACCTGCCCCCAAACGGCCCAAACCGCCCCTGGGGATCCGGACGCACCTGCGGGTCAAGGGGATCCAAAACACGAGGGGAAAAAGCAAAAGAAGCTGAGGTCATGGCAGAGTCCGTCCGGGCCTTGTAGCCTGCAACTAGAGAGAGGCTTTCCCATTCTACAGAAGGAAGGGGCGATGACCAGTCTCGCCTCTCTTCTTCTGCCGTGGGATCCCGAAAAGTTGTTTTGAACAAGGGTCTTCCCAGGATTTTTAAGATAAGGCCGTCCGATTTTGAGGCGGCCTTATGGACAAGCATCTGCAAGAGTTGCTCCAGCAAGAAGATCAAAAGCGCAGAGATGAAGAGGTGCGGCGCACCTATGCCCTTTCTCAAAAGTCCGAGGGGATGGTGATCCTTCTGTCTATTCTGCTTGCCTTCGGAGCCTACCTCTACACGCGGCGGTGGAAAGCTTTGATGGTTTTTCTGGGCTGGTGTTTCTTCCTTGGCGTGTTGTTTAGCGACGACGAGGGAGAGGTTTCCCTACCCGGACTGTTTCTGGCCTCCACCTGGGCAGCGGTAGACAATTGCAGCGCTATCCAGCGGGCAAGAGAAGAAATTGAACGGCTGCGCTCCGGCCAAAACCCTGATGTTGATCGGCAAACTTAAACTTGGTCGACAAAACAAAATAGTGGCCCAAAAATCGGTATTTTATTTCAAACTCTCGAAAAAGATGCTATACCTACTATTTCAAGTGGCACCCAGATACAAGCGGCGCAACCGACCCATTCTCAACGGCAGTGAAACTTGGATTCCTATTCCCTTTGTCTTTTGGGAAAGAGCTTGGACAAACCAAATTCTGTCCCCCTAGGAGAGGGGCTGGAGGTGAGAGAGCTTAGGATAGCTACAGATTAGAGCAATCAAAACCATGAAGTCTGCTGCTCGCCTAGCTTGTCTGCTTGCCGGACTGATCCTAGGAGCGGGGATCCCCGTCATTGCTCCCGCCCCTGCCCTTCCCGTTGCCCAAGCCGGTTTCCGGCCCTATCTCAATGCCCGTTTCGGCTACCGCATCGACTACCCGGCAGACTTCATTCCGCAAGGGGAATCGGACAACGGCGATGGCCAAGTGTTTCTCGGTCAAGACGGGGCTGAGCTGCGCGTTTGGGGTGGGTACAACATTTTTCAAGCAACGCCCGCCAGCGCCCTGCAGGAAGAACTTCGCCGCAGCCGGGAAAACCAGCGCCAGGTTACTTACCAAACCGTTGGCCGGGATTTCTTCGTGGTCTCCGGCTACGAGGACTTTGGCCAGCGGATTTTCTATCTCAAAAAAATCGTCCGTCCTTCCCTGCAGGCTGGCTTTGAATTCGTGTACCCGGCCAGCCGGCGCGAGCGCTATGACCGAGATGTGGAAGCTATAGCCCGTTCCCTGCGCCTTGCCGATCCCTGAGCTAGACCCAAGTTGGGGCATGATCGTAGGGATCCCTGGCAAAACCCAATGGCCGAGAGACCGCTGGATAGTTGGCTGCAGGAACGCATGCGGGTTGTTGGCCTGTCTTCTTGGCGGGCTTTACAGGCCCAGGCCGGGATCAGCCGCCGCGCCCTTGATCAGGTGCGCCAGGGGAAGTGGGGATCCCTGCGCCTGGAGCAACTGCAAAAGTTGGCTGCCGCTCTGCAGTGGGATTTGGGATCCCTACTGCGCCTCAACGGGAATGACAAAATGGGAGCCACCGATTCCTCAGAAGTCCTCTTCTCTCTGCTGCAGCCGCTGCTGACCAGCTACCCCACTGTCCGCCAGATTGCCCAGCGCAAGCCCGATTGGCCGGCCCAAAACGTGACAGCTCTGTTTCGCTCCTTAGACGCTCTGCTGCAGCGCTGGGGGTATGAGCCCATCGGCAACCCCCTGGAGTCCGTCCCCTTTGATCCGCAACTGCATCAACCGGATCAGCCGGATATTCAAAAGGGGGATCCCGTTTACATTCGCTTTGTCGGCTACCGCCGCGGTGACCACATCCTCTGCCCAGCCAAAGTCAGCCGTTCCCTGCCTGGAGGATTGAGCTGATGGCATCCCCACCTCCAAAGCTCCTGGTTACAACGCTGGCCATTGATTTTGGCACCAGCAACACGGTGGTGGCAGTTTGGGATCCCGCCCAAGCAGTGCCCCGTCTCCTCACTCTTCCCGGCCTCTCTCGCCCAGACCACTCGGCTATTCCCAGCTTGGTCTACGTGAAGGGAAAAGGCCAGCTCCTGGTGGGGGAAACCGTGCGCGCCGGTCGGTGGGGGGCAGTGGATCCGCAACGGCTGTTTCAGGGGTTTAAGCGGGACTTGGTGGCGGAGTTTGTCCCTCCGCCGCGAGTTCTAGATGGAGAGCGCTACGACGCCGAGAGGGTGGCCCAAGCTTTTTTGCAGACGGTGATGGAAGCTGTCCCGAAAGAACACCTGCAGCCGCAACAGCTGGTGTTCACCGCCCCTGTCGGCTCTTTTGAGCGCTACCTCAATTGGCTGCGGGGAGTGGCCAGTGCCTGTGGCTGGGATCCCGTTCAAATTGTCGATGAAGCCACGGCAGCAGCCCTGGGCTATGCGGTTGGCCAGCCGGGATCCCTAGTGCTGGTGGTGGATTTCGGCGGCGGTACCTTGGATCTCAGCTTGGTGCGCACCCTCGCTCCCCAAGCGGGTAGCCCTGTCCTCAAAGCGGAGGTGATCGCCAAGGCCGATGCCTATGTGGGCGGGGTGGACATCGACATTTGGATTGCCGACTACCTACTGCAGCAACTGGGGCTAAGCCGACAGCAAATTGGAGCTCTGGGCTGGCTCAACCTCCTGGAGCAGGCGGAACAGCTCAAGATCGCCCTTTCCACTCAGATGGAAGCGGTGGGCAGTTGGTTTGACGACGAAGCCCTCACTGCCCATGAGTTGAAGTTAAGCCGGCAGGAGCTGGAAGAGATCCTGGAAGCTCGTCAGCTTTTGGATCAAATCCGCCAGTGCCTAGACGACGTTCTTCTCACCGCCCAGGCGAGGGGATTGGGCAAGAACCAAATTGAGCAGGTGCTCTTGGTAGGAGGCAGCTCCCAACTGCCAGCAGTTCAAGAGCTGCTGCGCTCCTACTTCGGCAAAAAGAAAGTGCGCTGCGAACGCCCCTTCGATGCTGTGGCCCTGGGCGCCCTGCAGGTGGGCCGCCAGGTGAAGCTGGAGGATCGCCTGCACCACAGCTATGCCCTCCGCCTCTGGGATCCCTTGCAGAAAAGCTACATCTACTACCCCCTCTTCGAACAGGGCAGCCCCTATCCCTGCCGACGGGCTGAGCCCTTGATCCTGCAAGTGGCCAACGACGGACAAACGGAGATTCGCCTAGAGGTGGGAGAAGTGGCCCAGGTAGTCCAGTCGGAAGTGGTTTACGACGAGCTGGGGCGGATGAGCAGCCGGCAGCTCACCCGGCAAACCGATTTCCGATCCCTAGCTCCTCTTGGATCCCTGCCCATTCGCCTCAGCGAGACGGAGTCCTTACCGGTTTGTCTGGCCCGTTTGCAGCCCCCTGGCCGCGTGGGAGAGGATCGCCTTCGCGTCGAATTTGCCATTGATAGCTCGCGGCGCTTGTTGGTCACCATCACCGACCTGCAAACTCAGGCGCTCTTGGCAGAGGCCCAGCCTGTAGCCACCTTGAGTTAAGAGACGAAAGTAGAGAGAAGAGAGCGTCTTCACTGCAACGGAAGACAAAGAAAGCAATGTAAAGGGCACGACATGGCCACGATTCCCAACTCTCATCTCCCCTTGTGAGAGAGGGGTCGGGGGCTTGAGGAGAGTAGAGAGCGGTTGCGCCGACGGCGTGGGGTCTCAGGGGAAGGATCTCAATCATTGATATTGTTGATATTGATTATTGATTGAGAATGGCTGCATATCCAGTGATCTCTGTAGCGACTTGATGAATAATCTGAGCGATGGGATATGAATCTGATTTGCGTTTAACTACACTTCTTCTCTTGAGCTACCTTGGGAACAAATCTTGCTCTTGTCACCACCGCCCCATTTTGCCCGTCCTCCCCTCGACTTTATTCCGCCCGCCTATAGCGCCTGGGTGCTACGGCTCGTCCACGGGATCCTGCCCCTGCTCTTGCGGGTGAGGGTGCGGCGCTGGCTTCCTTCCGGCATTGCCAAAATCGAGGCCACAGGGGCGGAGATCTTGGCGCGGCTCTACCACCAGTTCCAGGAGGGTCAAATTCGCCTAGTCCTGGCTTTCCGACATGTGGAGGTGGATGACCCGCTGGTGGGCCTGTACGTTCTATCTCGCCTGGTGCCCGAAGCCGCCCGTCGACAAGGGATCCGCCTTCGAGAACCCCTTCACGCCCATTTTCTCTACGACCGGGGCATGCCCCTCTGGGGAGGGGAATGGCTGGGGTGGCTGTTGTCTCGCCTGGGCGGGATCCCTATACGCCGCGGTCGGAGGGTGGATCGGGTGGCGCTAAAGGCGGCCCGGCAACTGCTCCTGGATGGGCAATTTCCCTTTGCAATCGCCCCAGAAGGAGCCACCAACGGCCACAGCGAACGGATCAATCCCCTGGAACCGGGAATGGCTCAGCTGTGCTTTTGGTGCGCCGAGGACCTGGCCAAAGCTGGTCGCTCAGAGACCGTCATTTTGCTGCCCATTGGCATTCGGTACTACTACACGGATCCCTCCTGGACGAAGCTGGAGCGCCTGCTGGCGCGCCTTGAGCACCTGAGTGGGTTGACGCCTCCGAAGCCAGAGCCAAGATCCTCCAGGAGCCCCAACCTTCGCTACACCCAGCGGATCTGCCGCCTAGCCCAGCATCTCCTGGGACAACTAGAAGCTTTCTACGACCTACCTCCCTTCATCTCTGGGAGAGATGAAGAAGAACCACGGATAGAGCAGAGGCTAGCCCCTGGCCACTTTAACGCTCGCCTGGAGCGGCTGCTCCACAGAGCCCTGGAAACCGCAGAGACCTACTTTGGCCTATCTCCCCAGGGGGATTGGAACAGCCGCTGCCGCCGCATTGAAGAAGTCGCCTGGATCCAGATTTACCGAGAAGAATTGCGGCATCCTGGATCCCTGTCTCCCCTGCAGCGGGGTTTGTTGGACTGGAAGGCCCACCAGGCAATGCTCTACCTACAGCACATGCGCTTGGTGGAAAGCTGCGTGGCGGTGGAGGAAGAGTATCTGCTGAGCAAACCCTCCTTTGAGCGGCTGGCGGAAACCGCCCTCATCCTATTTGATGTGCTGGCCCGCCTCCGAGGGGAATCCTACCCGGCCCGCCCCCGCCTAGGTTGGCGGGGGGTTCATGTAACCGTTGGGGATCCCATCTCCGTTAGCGAGCGGTTAGAGCGGTATTGCCGAGGCCGCCAGGAAGCCAAACAGGCGGTGACCGAGCTAACTCAGGATGTTTTTTCTTTCCAATTTCTTTTTCCAATTTCTAGGGATCCCCTGCAGGAGGAACGGGTTTAGGCGAGGAGTTCGGTACTACCGCCGAGAGACTGCCGAGAGATAAACCACCTTCCCGTCATGGAACAGAGCTGAGCCTTGGTCGCCCCGCTGGGACTCTGCTCGGTACTCCCAGCAGCAATAGGAACTCACTGTGGTTTTCCACAACCAGGTGAGGTACTGCTCCGGCCTCGCTCACCTCGGTGATGGTTGCTTCCTTGGTTTGCAGATCTGGAAGGCGATAGGCAACTTCCTGCTCCCCCTGAGAAAAGAGAGGGAAAACCTGGAAACTGCCCTCTTGAATGGGATCGCCTATACGCAGGGTTGGAAAGTTAAGGCTGGCCATCGACTCCTCCTTCTTAAAACTTAAAAGGGTGTTGCAGAAGCTGCCCTTTTCCTCGTTAGCATGGGATCAGCTTGCTGAATCCTGCTCCACTCTAAAATCTTTTGGAAGCTCCTCCTTCCTAAAAAGAGATGAGGGACGGCCCTTGCCCTGCGAGATTCTGGCAGCGCGGACAAAGGCTTTTCATCCTGCCAAAAAGGCAGGGATCCCTTTTTTGGGATCCCTGCCTCAATATCTGGGGTTGATCTCTAGCCTGAAATAATTGAAATTAATCAGCACTAGTGAGTATCAAAGCACTCCGGGACTAGTCCCGCTCAATGTACAAAAAAAGCACTGCCATGCCCACTGCAGGAAGCAGCCAACCAACAATGGGGATAAAAATCCAAGGAAGATAAGCAGCAGCGTAAGAACCGGTCATGATTTTGCTCCTCTCAAGTGACTTGACAAACTTGACAACTAATTCACCAGCCCTCGAAAGATGGCGTCGATCCCGGCAAAGTTCTCCAGCAGGAAATAGGCAGCGAACACGCCACCCATACCTCCCAAGAAAAATCCTGCCGTCAGATCCCCCCAACCCCGAGCTGTAGCCAGAGGAGCGGCCCCCGGCGTCTCCGGCTTGTTTCCGAAGGTAACGCTGCCATAGGCCGACATACAGGCGGTTCCCAGCAGCACAATCGCCATCGCCGTGACCAGCCCGCCCAAGTTAGCTGCCTCAGGATAATCCCGCAGCGGCCCCAGCACAATTTCCGGCCCCACCAAGAAATATCCATGGGCCAGCCCAATTTCCAGCCCCCGCAATAGCGGCGACAGGCCAGGACGGTTGATGGGAAGATTGTTGATAAACAGACGGGTGACAGGAGAATCGCTGATGGGCGTCGAAAGATGCCCCTCGCAGGGATCGTCGTTAAAGGTGCGAATGTAATCCATGTCCGAATGTCCTGCCTGGAATTTTGCGATTCATTCTACGGGGCCTAAGTTACCCTCTCGGCAACCACCACCCGGATCGTTAAAAAAGTTCATGCTCGCTTAACACAGAGATAGCTCTTGTGACATCCTCTCAACACTCACCCTAACAACCAGTTGGCTGTCTTGTAGTGGAAATCCTTGCGCTGATTGGCTACTTTGAGATGGGCCTTCGCCACTCGCCTTAAGGCTTTCTTACGGCGGTTTGACCCTTGCTTCTTGCGGGATAATGACCGCTGTAATCTCTGTAACCGCTTTTGTGCTTGGCGATAATACTGGGGAACTGGAACAGACTCCCCTGCATTGGTCACCAAAAAGGATTTCAACGTGATGGGTAGCCCCGGAAAAAGTGGTAGATACAACAGCATCGAAAAGCCTAACTGAATTCAGCTAGGCCATAAAAACCATGCGGCTTTGTACCCCTACCTATTGCGGGCTACTACCAGACTAACAGACTAAAAACCTCAAACTTACAGGCTCGAGCCCAAGCCCACATAGGAGCCATAGAAGAAAAGCCCAACTACCGTGAGCACACCCAAACCGGCAACCACGGCCACTATCCACAAAGGGATCCTTGCTTGACTGGTCATAGCAACTGGTCTCCAAAAAAGACAGAACTAGCAGCAATTACATTCTCAGTAAACTTAGCAAAGGGGAGCAAGGGCTAGCCAAAAGCCAGCATTGTCCCCTGCGCTCTTTCCCAACTCCAAGAGCAGAGTGTGATCCTGGCCTCAGTTGAGAAAATAGCTGGAGAACAACAGCCCAACCACAAACACCAGCAGCAAACCCAAGTAAAGGGAAGTGCGGTTTAGCTCGACAGGTTGGGAGTTGGGATTCCTTTCGGGTTGATCAGCCATTGGGTTCACCGTTGAATAAACTGCATTGCAGCAATAGCTCCCAAGAAGAAAACCGTTGGGATCGCCAAGGTATGCACCGCCAGCCAACGGACGGTAAAAACAGGGTAAAAAACGGGTTCATCAGATTTAGTGGCCATAGATATCACCCTACGCAAAAAGCTCAATCAACTTACAAATTGCAACAACGAATAGTCCACTTACCCACGGGCACTCCTAGCGAGTCAGCCTCTCCAGCTCCTCCAGAGCATTGAAGCGATCGCTAACGATCGGCAACTCCTGGCGCTCTGCCGTGAAATACTCATTGGGGCGCGGGGTGCCAAAAATATCATAGGCCAGGCCAGTGCTCACAAAAAGCCAGCCTGCCAAAAACAAAGCGGGAATGGTCAGGGCGTGAATAACCCAGTAGCGGACACTGGTGATGATATCGACAAAAGGTCGCTCTCCGGTGCTGCCAGCCATGAAACTCCTCCCTAGGGTAGGGGCAAAAGTGCTTTCTGAACTTTCTGAGTCTATAACACAATGATAAGGATTTGGATGCACAACTACAAGTTGCAAGACATTCGCTTAGCCCCTTTGCTGCCAAGCCGGATCCCAATCTTGTCTTGGATAAGTAAAATCTCCTATGGGGTTCCTGTGACCAACCTCCTCACCCGAGTTTTCAGAATCTCACTGCCAAAGGGCGCAATCCCAACGGGTATCGAGGGCTTGGGGACACGGCGGAAGTTTGAGATAAGCTGGCCCTGAGGGGATGTTGTTGGAACAGGAGTGACAGCTATGCGGTGCTCGTGGCCCCTGGCTCTGAGCTTGTGTTGGACGCTGGGCTGGTCGGGTGTCAGCTTGCCGGCTTGGGCCCAAGGGGTGGAGCAGCAAGCCTCGCTGGCCTGGGCCGATGCCTATGTGGCGGCTCTGGAGCGTCAGACGGATGTGGTGATCACCCGAGAACCTCTGTCGGCCACCCTGACCCGTCTGGAATTGGCCCAGTGGCTGACGGAGTTTTTCGGCTACATTCCCAATCCCAACCAGGTGCAGGAGATTCGCGACCTGGAGCCCAACACCCCCGACTATTGGACTGCCCAAGCCGTGCTGCAGGCGGGGGCCATGCGCCTATACGAGGGCAACGAGTTTCGCCCGCAAGGGGATATCACCCACCTGGAAGCCCTGGCCATTTTGGTGCGGGCTCTGCAATTGCCTGCTCCCACCCAGGCCGACATTGAGCGCTGGATGGCTCTGTACACCGATGCGGCTGATGTGCCGGAGGTAGGGCGGGCTTTTGTGGCCATGGCAGGCGAAGCGGGGCTGCTGGTGAATGTGCCGGATCCAGCTCGTCTTCAGCCCAATCGCGTGCTGAGGCGAGCAGAAGGGGCGGTGTTGTTGCATCAGGCCCTGGTGTATCGCGGTCAGCTTCCGCCCTTGCCACCCCCTGTGGCCCAGTTGCGTCCCTCCCCAGCCCGGGTGGCCGAGACTGTCCAACCCGAAATCTTCCAAACGCGGATCACTCCCGAGGGAGGAAGTGTTCCTGCAGGGGGAACCTTGACCATTGAAGCGCAGGCCACTCCCAACGGCAGGGCTACGGTTGATATCGGCGGCGTGGTTCAGGGTCTGCCGATGCAGGAGGTGCAGCCCGGCTACTACCGCGCAGTTTATAGCCTTGGTCCTCAGGATGCCGTCTTTGGCCCCGACATCAGTATTCAGTTGACCCTCAATGGCGTCAGTACCCGCGTTCAACGGCGGCTACCTCAACTGGCCTTGGGCAATGTTGCTCCTCCGCCAGTGGAATCAGTATTTCCGCCCCCAGCTCCTCTGCCGCAGCCAGCCCCTCTGACTGCAGCCAGCAATCGCTATCCGCGCATTGAGGCCATTCGCTTGGATCCCCAGCGCGACTTGGTGGAAGGGGACATTCTCACCATTGCCATTTGGGGGGAATCTGGAGGGATCGCCCAGTTTGATCTGGGGAATCTGGCCCTGAACCAGCCGATGCGGGAGGTACGACCCAACCACTACGAAGGCACCTACGTGGTAGCCCCCACCCACCAGGCCAACAATCCCACCTTGAGGATTGTGCTCACCAAGGACGGCCTCAGCCAGGAACATCGGGAGATTTTTCCTTTTTCTATCGATGGCTCCAGAGGAACCCGCTCCACCATTCAGCCGGTCTCCGCGCCTGTTGCCGTGGGGCCGCCCCAGATTTTCAGTGTCACCACCAACAGCACCAATCTGCGCATGGGAGAAATTCTCAAAGTCACCATGCGAGGGGATCCGGGGGGGCGGGCTGCTTTTCGGATTGTTGGGGTAACGCCGGAAGTCGAAATGCGGGAGGTGGCGCCGGGCCTATACGAAACCCAGCAGCAACTGCCCTTCAACATGCAGCCGGTCAACAACGGCATCATCGAGGTGATCTTGCAAAGAGGGGGCCAAAAGACCACCCAAACCAGCCCCTCGCCCATTACCATTGCCCCCTAGCGGGATCCCTGCAAAGGGTCAACTAAAATCAGGGTATTGTAGATTTGTTAACAAAACGTGCGGAGTTCCCCACCCTCTGTAGAGTGGGGATGGATAGCACCACCGGATCGGTTGTTCGGGGGATAAAGCACTCAGAACTGGGATAGAGTGTGTCTACCCATGGCAACCAGAAGGCAGACCTTTCGACTGTATCCCAGCAAAGCCCAGGAAAAGGCTTTGTTCGAGGCTCGTCGTCTGCATTGTTATCTTTACAATGCTTGCATTGCCCATCGGGAAACCGAGTACCACCTCCACCGCCGAACGGTGACCTACCTGGAACAGCAGAACCTACTCCCCGAATTCAAGCAGGTGTGGGGGGAGTTTGCCCAACTGAACTCCCAAGCCCTGCAAGCTACCGTCAAGCGGGTGGATTGGGCTTACCAACGGTTCTTCCAAGGACTGAATAGGAAGCCAAGATTCAAGTCCATTCGCCGGTATTCGGGCTGGACGTATCCTGCCCGGTCGGGGTGGAAGGTCAACAGCACGGGAAAGCATGGCACGGTCACACTCAATGACTTGGGTATTACGCTGAAAATGCGCGGTCAAGCCAAGCATTGGGGCGTGCCAACAACGCTGACTATCGTCTACAAGCCGTCCCGGCGGCAGTGGTTTGCCTCGTTCACGGTCGAGGTGGCGATACCTGAACCTAAGTTTGGTTCACAGTCGGATTTGCAGTACGAATCTATAGTTGCCTATGACTTGGGGACGGAGACCGCCCTGACGTTGTTTGACGGGGCGGAGTTTCGGGAGATTACTAATCCCCGCTTTACCCAGCGGAGTGAGGA
>NZ_JANSIF010000021.1:0-44052 GCF_047461935.1 Synechococcus sp. R55.4
TCCTGCTCAGAGATAGGCAGGATGCGATCGCTTCTTTCCTGAACCATGTTCAGGAGAGTTCAGCGTGAATGTATCAGCTCCATCAAGACAATCCAGACGAGCAAGACGGGCCTGCACAGAGTACCCTCTGCAGGCTTTTTTGTGGGCCTGGGCCGCGCGGCTGTACGTCCCCAGCAGGGATCCCTCCCCATCACGTAGCTTTTTTTGCTTTTTTGGGCAACTCAGCGGAGGGCAAAGCAGGCTAAAGTGTCGGCATCCTGGCGTCTTGTGGAGAATCCTCGATGTTGTCCACTCAACTCCTCCTCCCCGGAGTGGCAGCTCTGCTCGGCTTCGGGTTTGCTCCAGCCGTCCTAGCTCAGACTTCCCACACCCAGCAGATGGCGATCCTGAACGGCAACGCCACCACCCTGCAAAGCAACGTCCTGCAAAACACCGTCCTGATCCTGCCCAACGTTCCCCCACAACAGTACGCCGACAGTTG
This sequence comes from Synechococcus sp. R55.4, assembly GCF_047461935.1. Lineage (NCBI taxonomy): Bacteria > Bacillati > Cyanobacteriota > Cyanophyceae > Synechococcales > Synechococcaceae > Synechococcus > Synechococcus sp. R55.4. The sequence goes on from NZ_JANSIF010000021.1 coordinate 482, forward strand.
GGGCTGGAGGAGCAGCCGCTCTTTGCCTCCCACTCCTGCTCCCATCACCGTCGTCATCCTCAACTCCCAAGTCAACCTAGCTGCCGAGGAAGTCGAGCCGAGGTCTTGCGGCCAGCGCTGTAGGGGATCCCTGCGCCTGCCTTGAGCGGGGGAGGCTGCTTTTTGCACTCCAGACTGCCCAAGTCCGCAATCCGGTTCGCGGCCACGCTCGGATCTGGGTGGATGGGGATTGATATAATCCAGGGCAATTGTCCGCTGCTGGGCGGCAGAGGGTTTTAACGCAAGCTTGGCCCGGCTTTGCAATCTTGCTTTTTGGTGTGCGAGGGATCCCCATGAATCGTTCCAGGCAACTTCGCCCTTGGCTAACTTCAGCGCTCACCCGCGGGATGGTGCTCTGCACCGCTTTTGCGTTTGCTGAAGCGTCCCGTAGCGCTCTGCTGATGGGATCCCCGGCTTGGGCGCAATCGGTTCCTCAGCCCGGCACCCTCGACCTGCGCACCGGTGGCGACACCCCCGCCCAGCCCTCCCCCACCCCACCCCCCACTGCCGGCGAGCCAGAAGTGTTGGTAGCGGAGGTAGTGGTTGAGGGCACTGAAGATCCGGAGCTGATCAACCGGGTTTACAGCGTCATCCGCACCCGCGCCGGCGAGGTTTCCACCCGATCCCAGTTGCGGGAAGACATCAATGCCGTGTTTGCCACCGGATTGTTTGCCGATGTGCGGGCAGTGCCTTCCGATACGCCTTTGGGGGTGCGGGTCACCTTTGAGGTCAAGCCCAACCCAATCCTGAAAGCCGTGCGCACGGAAGGGGCGAAAGTTCTGGATCCGGAAGTGCTGCGGGCCGCCTTTGCCGACCAGGAAGGGCGGGTGCTCAACTTCGGCGAGCTGCAACTGGCTGTGGCCGAGATCGAGCAGTGGTACGCCGATAAGGGTTACGTGCTGGCCAAAGTGACGGATGTGCGCTCCTCTGAAGACGGCACCATCACCCTGGAAATCGCCGAAGGGGTGATCGAGGATATTCGCGTTCAGGGCAACACCAAAACCCGTGACTTCATCATCACCCGCGAGTTGAAGTCCAAGCCGGGGGATGTGTTTAACCGCAACCAAATCCAGGAAGACCTGCAGGCGGTTTTTAATCTCAACCTGTTTCAAGATGTGAATGTGGGGCTCAACCCCGGCCAGGATCCCGACAAGGTGGTGGTGGTGGTGAACGTGGAAGAACGTCGCACCGGCACTTTGGGAGGCACCATCGGCGTCAGCTCCGCCACAGGGGTCTTCGCCGGCCTCAACGTCTCCGAACAAAACTTGGGCGGCAACAACCAAAGTGCCAGCTTCAACGTGCAGGTGGGCACCAACGAAACCCTCTTCGACTTAAACTTCACCGACCCGCGGATTGCCACGCTGGACATTCCCACCTCCTACAACGTCAACATCTCCAACCAGCAGAGCTCCAGCTTTGTCTTTAATGAGGGATTCACCCTGCCCAATGGGGATCCCGTGCGCATCAACCGTCTTGGCGGCGGGGTGACTTTCTCTCGCCCGATTGGGGGCAATTGGCGGGCCAGCTTGGGCACCCGCATCCAATTTGTAGAAGCTCGCAACAGCAACGGGGAGCAGCAGCGCTTCGATGTGCTGGGCAACCCGATTACCTTCAGCGAGAGCGGCCAAGACAGCTACACCACCCTGCGCCTCGGCCTTGTCAACGACGCCCGCGACAACCCCAACAGCCCCAGCCAGGGCTCGGTCTTTCGCATCTCCACAGAACAGTCGGTACGTCTGTTTCAAAATGGCTTGAATGCCAACCGCCTCGAGGCCGGCTACAGCCAGTTCATTCCCGTCAACCTGTTTGAAACCCGCAGCGAGCGACCGCAGGTATTGGCCTTTGATGTGCGAGCAGGCACGACCATCGGCGACTTGGCTCCCTACGATGCTTTTGCCATTGGTGGGGGCAACTCGGTGCGGGGCTTTTTCGAGGGGGGTATCGGTTCCGGTCGCAGCTTTGCCACCGCAACCGCCGAGTTGCGTTTCCCCCTTTTTGACCCGGTGGGAGCCGTGGTTTTCGCCGACTACGGCACTGATCTGGGCAGTGGAGCTGCCGTGGCCGGCAATCCCGCAGCGGTGCGCAACAAGCCGGGCAGTGGTTTGGGGCTGGGGGTCGGCATTCGCATCCAATCTCCCTTGGGGCCGTTGCGCATCGACTACGCGGTTGGGCAAGGCGGAGCCGGCCAAGGTCAACTGCACTTCGGCATTGGCGAGAAGTTCTGACTTGGCCGTGGATTTCCCTGCCGGCTTGCTATCTTGGGAGCAGGTGCTCGTAATGGAAGCAACCCATGAAACAGCGACTCGGCCTACCTTTCCCCAAGGGATCCCTGGTGTTCTTGCTGTGTTTGAGCCTGGCCCTAGCCGGGTGTGGGCCACTGGCGCGTCTGGGCATCGGCACAACTCCCATCGCCACCGTAGAGCAAAATCCCTCCCGCTACACCGATGTGTATGTCCGCGGTCGCGTGGTGAACCAGATAGGGGTGTTCGGCCAGGGTGTGTATGAGCTCCAAGACAACAGCGGTTCCCTTTGGGTCATCACCGACAAGGGGCTGCCGGCCATGAACAGCACAGTGACCGTGCGCGGTAAAGCCCAAGAGGGGATTGTGGTGGGAGGACGCAGCTTCGGGGTCTCGTTGGTGGAAGCAGAGCGCTTCTAGCCTGCCCCCAAAGCCAGCATCGAAACACGGCCTGCCAAGGTTTTGGCAATTTGCCGCAGCGCCTGGGCCGAGGCTGACTCAGGCTGGCTGATGACGATGGGCTGGCCCGCATCCCCCCCTTGGCGCAGGGCAATCTCCAACGGGATCCGCCCCAGCAGCGGGACACCAAGCTCGCGGGCCGTGGTCTCTCCCCCTTCTGAGCCGAAAATATCGTACTGGCGATCCGGCAGGTCGGGCGGGATGAAGTAGCTCATGTTTTCCACAATACCCAGGATGGGCACCCCCAACTGCCGAAACATGTTCAAGCCCTTGCGACTGTCCAGCAGGGCCACCGATTGGGGCGTGGTGACGATCACAGCTCCTGCCAGCGGCACTGCCTGCACTAGGGTCAATTGGGCATCGCCGGTGCCGGGGGGCATATCCACAACCAAGTAGTCCAACTCTCCCCACTGCACCTGATAGAGGAATTGCCGGATCACCCCGTTTAACATTGGCCCCCGCCAGATCACCGGCTGATCCCGTCCCACCAAGAGGCCCATCGACACCATCTTGACGCCGTAATTTTCCAGGGGGAAGATATCCTCGCCGCCGTCCTCCCGTTTTTGCACAACCAGAGACCGATCCTGCAGGCCCAGCATCAGCGGCACATTGGGACCGTAAATATCGGCATCCAGCAGCCCCACCCGCGCTCCACTTTGGGCCAGCGCCACGGCCACATTTACCGACACCGAAGTTTTGCCCACTCCCCCCTTGCCGCTGGAAATGGCGATGATGTTGCGCACACCGGGGATGGACTGGCGATTCGGCAGGGAAGGGGAACGGGGGGTTTCTGCCGTTACCGTAACATCAATGGCTTCGATGGGGGCCAGCTGGCGGATGGCAGCTTTGCACTCCTCGACAATGAATTCTCGCAAAGGGCAGGCCGGCGTGGTCAGCACCAGGGTAAAGGCCACTCGCCCAGGCTCGACGCGAATATCCCGGATCATGTTCAGTTCCACCAGGCTGCGGCGCAGCTCCGGATCTTGAACAGGGCGCAACGCTTCAAGGATGGCAGCAGCATCAAGGGTGGAGGTGGTCATGGAATCGGAAGGCTCAGCGGGTCAGTCCATATTTCACTCTAATCGGTTTTTCTCGGGTTCTTGCCGGCAGGGAAGGACAGCTCCAAAACGGGCTGCCACGCTAGTCCTGGGCAAGCAGGCTGGCCGAGGCTGATTCTGGTTGGAAGACAACGCTGTTGGCCGACGGGGGAGGGCAATTGTGCAAGCGCTGAGTGGGAGTTGGCTTGTGGTTGGGGCTAACGTTCTGGGCTCAGTTGATCCCTCTGCTGGAAAAGAGGGGATCCCGCCGCCTCTCAATCGGGGACGAGCGCCGGGCCATGCCAACTCTCTTTTCTGACTCGGCCTGGGATCCCTTCTGCCGTTACTTTTCTCGGTCACCCTACCTGCCTTGTGCGGTGAGTCCTCTGGGCCCCTGCCGCTGCCCCCACCACGCTGCGCGTCCAAAAGATGCTGCCTGGGCGTTCTGTCCACAACAAGAATAAACTGTGGTCTGTTCTCGTGCCGGTATCTCAGGAAATTCAAGGAATTGGTTGTGAAGCCAGGCAAAAGTATGGAAATCCGTCCTGCCACCGCTTTAGATGTGCCCGTTTTGTTTGACCTCATCTGCGCCTTGGCCGAGTACGAGAAGCTGAGCCACCTGGTAACGGGATCCGCTGATCTGTTGCGCCACTATTTGTTTGGCCCAGAGGCTTTGGCCTCGGCGTTGTTGGCAGAAGTGGAGGGGCAAGCGGTGGGATTTGCCCTCTACTTCCGCAATTTTTCCACGTTCCTGACCCGACCAGGGATTTACCTTGAGGATCTGTTCGTGTTGCCGGAGTTTCGCGGCAGAGGCATTGGCAAAGCGCTCTTGGCGCGGGTGGCTCAGGAGGCGGTGGCCAAAGGATATGGGCGGCTGGAGTGGATGGTTTTGGATTGGAACCAGCCGGCGATTGAGTTCTATCGACGCATGGGTGCCCAGCAACATCCCGAATGGATTCTCAACCGCGTGGTGGGTGCTGATTTGGAAGCTTTGGCTCGGCTGGCTGAGGATCCCTGTCGAGCTTGAGTGTGCCTTCTGTGGGGTAGTCGGCGCGGAAATTTTCTCAGAGCGGGAGAGGGAAGTGAAAACCCGCCGGCTGTCTCACCGCAATTGGGAATGGCCGACGACCAGCCGGAAATCTGGGGGCCGAGACCTCTTGTATACTTTTCTTGCGGCTGAGCTGAGCTCGAGGCCAAGCATGATCCCACCGCAAACTGCTATTCCCCAAGGGGCTGAGATCCTCTGCATCGGCACAGAATTGCTTTTGGGAGAGATCACCAATACCAATGCCCAGTACTTGGCAGCCGAGTTGGCGCAACTGGGGATCCCCCACTATTACCAAACGGTGGTGGGGGATAACGAGGCCCGCATTCACCACGCGCTGGAGGTGGCCTGTGGTCGTTCCAGCTTGATTCTGATCACCGGGGGTTTGGGGCCGACGCCGGACGATCTCACCCATGAGGCGCTGGCTTCCTTTTTTGGGGCGGAGATGGTGGAGCACCCCCAAGTGTGGGAAGAGATCCTGCAAAAGTACGGGCAGCGGGGCCTTGTGCCCTCGCCGAGCAATCGCAAGCAGGCTTTTCTGCCCCGGGGAGCGAGGGTGTTGCCCAACCCGCTTGGCAGCGCCTGTGGCCTCATCTGGCAGCCCCGGCCCGACCTGCACATTCTCACCTTCCCTGGGGTGCCGCGGGAGATGCAACACATGTGGCGGGAGACCGCCGTGCCTTATCTACGCTCCATCGGCTGGGGAAAAGAGGTGTTCTACAGCCGGGTACTGCGCTATTGGGGCATTCCCGAATCGACGCTGGCCGAACGGCTGGGATCCCTGTTGGCGGGGGAAAACCCTACGGTGGCTCCCTACGCCAGCCAGGGGGAGGTACGCCTGCGGGTTACCGGACGTGCTCCCAGTCGTGAAGAGGCCCAAGCCTTGATCGCCCCGGTGGTGGAGCAGATTTTACAGATTTCTGGAGAAGACTACTTCGGCAGCGATGACGCCACCTTGGCCGGTGTGGTGGGGGAGCTGTTGCTGCAACGGGGTCAAACTCTGGCGGTGGCAGAATCCTGCACCGGCGGGCTGCTGGGGCAGTTGGTGACCGGGATCCCGGGCAGCTCCCGCTATTTTGTGGGGGGGATCGTGGCCTACGACAACCGCATCAAGGAGCAGCTTTTACAGGTGAATCCGGAAACCCTGCGACAGCACGGGGCCGTGAGCGAGGCGGTGGCCGCCCAAATGGCGCTGGGGGCCAAGCAAGTCCTGGGCTCCAACTGGGCCTTGAGCATCACCGGCATTGCCGGGCCGGATGGGGGGACACCCACCAAGCCGGTTGGCCTTGTGTATCTGGGTTTGGCGGATCCGCAAGGGAAGGTGGAAGTACACGAGTACCGGTTTGGCAGCCTGCGCGGCAGAGAGGGGGTGCGTTGGTGGAGCGCCCAGACGGCTCTGGATCGCTTGCGGCGGCGCTTGCTCTGCTACCCCCTTTAGGGGGGATCCAGTCTCTCGGGGTTGGATCCCTGAGTAAGCTAGGGGAGCAGATGGATCCAACCGATCTCCAGAAGCAGACCCTACCAGGCAAGGAGCAAGCCGATGATCCCCGATGCCGTCCAGGCGGGCAAGGAAGCCCTGCGGCAGGGCCGCCTTCAAGAGGCCATCCAACTTTTTGAAGGCTACCTGGCCCAATCCCGTCAGCAGGACAAAGCATTAGGGATCCCGGCAGACTCATCTGACGGCGAAGCCCTGGAAGCCCAAATGAACCTGGTGCGGGCCTACCACCAGTTGGGCCAGACGGAGAAGGCACGGTCCCTCTGCCTAGAGCTGCTGCAACACCCCAACCCCCAGGCGCAAGGCTGGGCCAAGAAGATCTTGCTTCGCCTGCCCACTGCAACAGAGTCCCTGGCTGCTCCGTCCGCCAAACCTGTCGAACCGCGTTCTGCTCCCCCAGAGGAGCCGTCTCCTGGAGCGGGATCCCTGTCCACCCGTCAACGGGCCGCCCAACTGGGTATGAAGATCCCCCTGCCGGAGCGGGCCGGCCCCCTGCATTGGGCCAAGTGGGGATCCCTGGGGGTGGGCATTGTCTTCCTTTGGTGGCTGAGCTTTGTGTTGGTAGGCAGCCATCTGGATTTTGGCCGGCTGAGTTTTCCGCGGCAGCTTTGGTTTTTGCAGGGGTTGCTGCCCTGGCTGCGCAATGGCCTGCGGTGGTTGGTGGCCGGCAGCCTGGCGGTCAACTTTGGAGTAGGCCTTCTCTTTTTTGCCCCCTGGCTGATGGATCAGCTCCACCAACGGCTGCACAAGTTGCGTTGGGCCAGGCTTGGCGAAATCGAACGCCACAGCCCCGAAACGGCGCGCCTGCTGCAGCGCATCTGTGCCCAAAACCAGCTAAAACAGCCCCGACTGGGGGTGATCCCGGATGCTGGGCCGCTGGCCTTTGTTTACGGCACTTTTTCTGATGGCTGCCGCATTGTGGTCACCCAAGCCCTGTTGCAGCAGCTTTCTGAGGATGAGATTGCCGCCGTCTACGCCCAGGCCCTGGGGCGAATTGTTAATGGAGATATCCTGGTCATGACCCTGCTGGGATCCCCGATTCAACTGGTTTACCTGGCCCTAGAGCAGGTGAGCCAACTGGGAAGCAAACGGCGGGATCTCATCGGGCATGTGGCCCCGCTGCTCTACCTCATCTACACGGTGCTCTCCTACCCGCTGTTTTTCCTCTCCCGCCTGGGCACCTACCATGCCGACCATTTTGCCGTACAGGCAACCGGCAACCCGAACGGGCTGATCGCTGCTCTGCTCAAATCGGCTGCTGGCCTGCAGGAGGCCCACAAAAACGACCGCCGACCTTCCTCGCTGTTGCACTGCACCCGCCTGTTCAGCTTTTTGGACTTCAAAACCATCGCCGCTGCCAGTGCTGCCGCCCGCCTCCAGGATCCCTCCCAAGCCGGCCAAGTCTTTCTCTGGGATCAGTTCAACCCTTGGGCCCGCTGGATGCAGGTCAATTCCAGCCATCCGTTGCCGGGGCACCGCTTCAAGGTCTTGGCAGGATATGGGGAGCGGCTGCGCCTCGTGCCGGAGCTGAGTCTGGGATCCGGATCCAAGTTGGATGTGGCCCGTCTGCAAAGCCGGTTTTGGCTAGATCTGGCCATCTATGCTGCCGAAGTGGTCGGGATCCTCATTGGCTGGCTGGTGGGGCTGATCCTCTACCTGGTGCTGCAAGATCGCCTCGATCCCAAGGTGATTTGGGCAGCCGCGGTGGTGGGCTACGGGATGGGCCTGTGGGCCAAAGCGGGATTGATGTACGGGGGATCCCTGCCGGCAAGGCCGACGGATGTGCTCAGCTTGCTGGCGGATCCCGACGCGGATCCCCGCCGCGGACAATGGGTGGAGCTGGAGGGGGAGTTGGTGGGACTGGGCCCCTCCGGCTATCAACTGGGGGCAGAGCTGAAGCTGCAAGAGGCCACAGGGCTGATCCCGGTGCGCTTTACTTCCCCTTTGGGGCCGGTGGGCAATGTCTTTTCCGGCCTGAAGCGGATCCGCGCCCTGGTGGGCCGGCGCGTCAAAGTGGTGGGCTGGTTCCGCCGCGGCAATACTGCTTGGGTGGATCTGGCCTACGTCCAGGTGGGATCCAATAAGCTGCACAGCCGACCGCGCCTTTGGCTGGTTGTGTTCGGCTTGGGAGTCATCCTGCTGGGGATTTGGGGGGCGTTCTATTTCCCCAACTTGGCCTCTTACCTGCGGCGGTGGTGAGCCAGGCTCTCTTCCAGTTGGCTGAGAAAACTAGCGGCGAGAGGGCGTTAACTGTGCCTTGCGCAGGCGCACCGACTGGGGCGTGATCTCCACCAGCTCATCCTCGCCGATGTATTCCAAAGCCCGCTCCAGGGTCATCTCCACCGGCGCTTGCAAGTGCACCAGCTCCTCCCCGCCCGCAGCCCGGTGGTTGGTCAGTTGCTTGGTCTTGCAGACGTTCAGCTCCAAGTCTTGGGGACGGTTGTGCTCGCCCACGATCATGCCCTTGTAAACGCGGGTACCTGGCGTAATAAAGAATACACCTCGATCTTCCGCATTCTTGAGGGCATAGGTAGTGGCCACCCCTTCTTCAAAAGCGATCAGCACCCCGTTGCGGCGCATTTCCATCTCAGAGGTCAGGGGACGGTATTCCAGAAAGCTGTGGCTCATGATCCCCTCGCCGCGGGTGATGCGGATAAACTCCCCTCGAAAGCCGATCAGCCCTCGCGCCGGAATGACAAACTCCAGCTGAGCCCGACCATCGGATCCCACCATCATGTTCTGCATTTCTCCCCGCCGTTGCCCCAGCCGCTCGATGCAGGCCCCCACCGTCGCTTCCGGCACATCCAGCACCAAACACTCATAGGGCTCATAGGGCTGGCCGTTGACCTCGCGGAAAATTACCTTCGGTTGCCCCACCTGAAACTCATAGCCTTCCCGCCGCATGGTTTCTAGCAGGATGCCCAGGTGCAGCTCGCCTCGCCCCGACACCAAAAAGCGATCCGGCGAGTCGGTTTCTTCCACCCGCAGCGCCACGTTGGTTTCCAGCTCCCGCATCAGGCGCTCCCGCAACTGTCGCGAGGTAACGAAGGTACCCTCCTGGCCGGCAAAGGGAGAATCGTTGACACCGATCATCACCTGCAGCGTCGGCTCGTCCACTTTGATGAGCGGCAGAGCCTGGGGATTTTCGGGAGAGGTGAGGGTGTGGCCAATGTTGGCCTCGGCAAACCCCGCCACAGCAACAATGTGGCCGGCGGTAGCTTCCGTCAGCTCGATGCGCTGCAGGCCCTGAAAGCCGAACAGCTTGGTTACTTTGCCCTTGGCAATGGATCCATCCTCTTTCACCACTGCCAATGGATCCCCCAGGCGGATGGTGCCGTTGTGGATCTTGCCGATCACAATCCGGCCCAGGTATTCCGAATACTCCAGCGTGGTGACCTGCAGCTGCAGGGGCTTGCCGGGATCCCCAATGGGAGGTGGGACATGCTTGAGAATGGCCTCGAAAAGAGGCTTCATATCCAGGGATCCGCTGTACTTCCCTTCCAGAAAGTCTTTGAGATGGGCTTCTTCCAGGGCAAAGCCGCGCAACCCAGAGGCAAATAGATAGGGGAAGTCGCACTGGTCTTCGTCTGCCCCCAGCTCCAAGAACAAATCCAGCACCTTGTCAATGGCTTTGTAGGGTTCAGCGCGAGGCCGATCGATCTTGTTGACCACTACGATGGGGCGCAGACCCTTCTCCAAAGCCTTGCGCAGCACAAAGCGGGTTTGCGGCATCGGGCCTTCGTTGGCATCCACGATCAACAGGCAGCCCTCCACCATCCCCAGGACCCGCTCCACCTCGCCCCCAAAGTCGGCGTGGCCAGGAGTATCGACGATGTTGATCAAGGTTTCGCCGTAGCGGACGGCTGTGTTTTTGGCCAAGATGGTAATGCCCCGCTCCCGCTCCAGCGTGTTGGAGTCCATCACACAGGTGGGAATGTCTTCCCCCTCCCGAAAGATGCCCGCCTGGCGTAACAGGGCATCCACAAGGGTAGTTTTGCCGTGGTCGACGTGGGCGATGATGGCAACGTTGCGGATGGGGAGTGACATATTAACCATTGACCAGCAGGATGTCGCCCTACAAGCAGGAGTGCCTTAGGGATTTCTTTACAACTCTAACGCAAAGGAGCGTTACGTTGCTAAACACTCCTGGCTTTGGGCTTAGCCCCAGCACTCCCAAAGGGTTATCCCGACTGCCTCAATATCCAGAGGGATCCCCTACATATCGGCGCCGCGCAGATAGAGCAGCAGGATGACCGCCGGGCCTGCCAAGACAATCAAGGCCAGCAGGGCCAACTGCACAAAAACTTCGTATTGTCCGAACATAATCCCAGATCCTGTGGCTTACGCTTTGTATCCTAAGGGGTGCCCCCCACCCCAGATGGGAGAGCTGTTACAATTCTTCAAGTCATGCGCTCTTCGCCAAGGGATCCCTAGCGCTCCTGCTGGGCTTGAAACACCACCGGATCCAGGTTGAACAGTTCCTGCAAGATCCGCATGGCTGCCCGCCGCGCCTCAATATCCCGTTTGGCCCGCAGTTGCACCATCGGGTCGTGCAGGATCTTGTTGACGATGCCGCGGGTCAAGGCGTCGATCACCTCCAGGTGCTTCTCGGCAAAGTCCTTGCCCAGGCGGGAGAGAGCTTTTTCCATCTCCTGCTCGCGGATGGACTCCACCTTGTGGCGCAGGCTGGAAATGGTGGGCACCGTCTCCAGAGAACGCCACCACTCCATGAATTGATCCACCTCTTCTTCCACCAGGGCCTCGGCAGCCAGAGCCAGCTTTTGCCGTTGGGCGCGGTTTTCTTCCACGATGCGGGAGAGGTGATCCACATTGAACACCTGTACCCCCTTCAGCTTTTCCACGTCGGGATCGATGTTGCGGGGCACAGAGATATCCACCAACAACAGCGGCTGATCTGGCTGCAGCACCCCTGCCAGTTGCTGGTAGGTGAGGATCGGCTGGGTGGCACCGGTGCTGGTGAAGACCAAGTTGGACTCGGCCACACTGTTCAGCAGCGACTCCCAAGGCAGCACCTGGATCGGCTGCTCAAATTGCTTGGCCAGGGCTTCGGCTCGCTCCAGGGAGCGGTTCACCACCGTGATATCGACTGCCCCCTTGGCCAACAGGTGCTGCACCAACAGACGGGCCATTCTCCCCGCCCCCACCACGGTAACTTTGCCCTGAGAGAGGGATCCCTGCTCTTGCAGAGCCAACTCCACCGCTGCCGAGCTGATGGACATGGCGCCGGTGCCGATCTCCGTTTCGGTACGGACGCGCTTGCCGGCGGTGATGGCTGCCTTAAAAAGGCGATTGAGGATGCGATCCATGCCGTTGCAGGCTTGGCCCAGTTGCTGGGCTTTTTTCACTTGCGAGAGGATCTGCCCTTCTCCCAGCACCAAGCTGTCCAGACCGGCAGCCACCCGCATCAGGTGGGTTACGGCATCTTGGTAGAGAAGGGTAAACAGGTGCGGACGCAGTTGGGGCAAGGGGATCCCTTTCAGCTCAGCCAAGAACTGCATCGTCTGCCGTACACCACTCTCCATTTCCGAGGTGACGATGTAGACCTCCAGCCGGTTACAGGTGCTGAGGATCGCAGCCTCCTCAATGTGGGGGTGGGTGCGAAGCTGCTGGATCGTCTCTCCCACCTCCGCCTCCGCGATGCTGAGGCGCTCCCGAATCTCTACGGGAGCTGTGCGATGGCTAAGACCGACAACCGCGATAAACATGCCTCTCCGTCGTCTGTACAGCAACAGCAAAAGTTATTAAAAACAAAAACTCTGAACAAAAGCAAATATTGTTTCAGAGAGAAAGCAAGAGCTGTGACCGATACGAGGGGATCCCTTGAGTCGGTTCCAGCAAGCTTAGGTAACTTTTCTCAGCCTACCTAAACCCTAAAACCAGTATCGAACCGGTTTTGCAGGATTTTGCTGAAGAGTTATTACGTTTTTGCGGGTTGGGTCTTGATAGACTTCGTAACTTTCCCAAAAAGGCAAGGGCGACCTCCAGCAGGGGAAAGCCGCCCCGATCTCCGAGGATGTTGGGTAGGGGATCCCTCAGCGCAGTTGCAGGCCGCGGGGCTGTTGGCCGTCTTTCATGTGGATGGTGTCCACAAAGCGCACCGTGCGGGATTGGCTGGAGATCACCAAGGTCTCGGTGCGGGCCCCGCCCCCGAAGAAGCGCACCCCGCGCATCAAGTCGCCATCCGTGATCCCGGTGGCAGCAAAGAGCACTTCCTTGCCACTGGCCAGCTCTTCACACTCCCACACCTTGTCGGGATCCTCGATGCCTTTTTCTTTGAGTTCCCGTCGCGTTTCCTCCACGGGTGGCAAGTAGGTGCCTGCCTGAACCACCTCGGGATCGTAGATCAGCCGACCCTGGAAGTGGGCGCCCAAGCACCGCAGAGCGGCTGCCGAGATCACCCCCTCAGGAGCAGCTCCGATCCCCATCAGAGCATGAATGCCGGTGCCGTTGAAGCCCGCCGAGAGAGCCGCCGAGATGTCGCCATCGGTGATCAGCTTCACCCGTGCCCCCGCCTCTCGAATTTGGCGAATCAGATCGAGGTGGCGCTTGCGATCCATGACCACCACCGTCAGATCGGAGATCTCCCGATCCAGGCTTTCGGCGATGATCTTCAGGTTTTTCTCGGGGGGATAGTCGATGTGCACCTTGCCCTTAGCCTGGGGCGGAGCTGCCAGCTTCTGCATGTAGATGTCCGGGGCATGGAGAAGGCCACCTTTCTCAGAGATGGCCAGCACGGCCATGGAGCCATTTTGGCCTTTGGCCACCAGGTTGGTGCCCTCACAGGGATCCACAGCGATGTCAATCTCCACCAGCTCTTCCACGCGGCAGAACTGCTCAGCATCCGGGCGGGTACAGATGCCCACCTCTTCGCCGATGTAGAGCATTGGGGCCTCATCGCGGGTTCCTTCCCCAATCACAATTCGACCGCGCATGGGGATCTGGTTTAGTTTTTCCCGCATGGCCTCTACAGCCACCTGATCCGCAGTCTTGTTGTCCCCTTTGCCCATCCAGCGGGCGGCGGCAATGGCAGCCTGCTCCACAACTTCGATGATCTCTAGCCCCAACTTGTTGTCCACGGTGTGCCCCCTTGCTGATCTCAGAATGGTGAAGGCCAACTTAAGGATATCTTCAGACTCTTCCTCTCAGTTTACCAGGGCAGGCTTCTCCTCGAGATCCCATTCTCTCAACCCCTATAAGCTGAGAGAACAAATCCCCCAAAGCTAGACAGAAAGAGCGATCCCCGTCTTGGTGGCTCGCTATTGTCGCTTGGGGATCAGGGATGGTAGCCTATTTTAAGGGCAATAAGTTTTTCTTAACGCAATTAAAAAAACGCAATGAAAAGATACGCTTTCGTCAACCGTTCCGGACAGGTTCAGGTGATCCGAACGATCCCCGGCCACTGGGAGCGCACCCTCTTCCCCGGCCAGCAGGCGATCTTTGAGGCGGAGCCGGACGACTATCTGGAAGTTTACAGTTGCTGCTGCTCCACCACCATCCTGGAAGAGCGCCGCCCCTGTCGCCATCTGGTGGATTCTTCCTCGCCTGAGGTTGATCTCTACCTATGGTCATCTTCACACCGGGGAACTCTGGCGGATGCGTTGAACGGTTGACACGCTCCACCGGCTTGCTTCCACGCGGCAGTAGAAGGTGTCTTGGCAAGAGGACTCGGCTTGCCCAAGATAACTAGGTTGGGGATCGCTTCTCCTGAGGCCGATCCCCGAGTTTTTCAGAGGGCGGACGCGGCTCTGGAGAAGGGGCATCGGGGGGACGGGTCAGGCAACTGCCCCGCGCAGCGTCGCGAAAGGTATCGATGCGCTCCACACAATTTTGATGGCCGCAATAGGGGCAATACAGGCGATCCCCAGGTTGCGGCTCCACATCGGCCTGGCTCCACCACCGCCGACAGCGATCACAACAGAAGTGATAGAGGAACTCCAGCGCCACCCTCATGACAACAGGATCCCTTGCAGAGCCGAACCGATCAGCATGGAAAAATGGGGATTATCCGGATCCCAGCAGTTGGGATCCCTCCCTAGCCCTCGGATTAAGACAAACTCATTATGAGTATGGTATGTTAGGTTTAGTTTACGTTTGCACTTTACCGCAAGGAGCGTGGATTGATGTCTCAGGAAGGATGTCTGCGGGTTGGCCAAGCTGCTCCCGATTTTTCCGCCACCGCCGTCTATGACATGGAATTCAAGACGGTGAAGCTCTCCGACTACAGGGGTAAGAAGTATGTGGTGTTGTTTTTCTACCCCTTGGACTTCACCTTTGTCTGCCCAACGGAGATCACGGCCTTCAGCGACCGCTATGACGACTTTGCCAAGCTGGATACCGAGATCCTGGGTGTTTCAGTGGATAGCGAATACTCTCACCTGGCCTGGATCCAGACCGACCGCAAGGCTGGAGGGGTGGGTGAGCTGAGGTATCCTCTGGTCTCTGACCTGAAAAAGGAGATCAGCGCTGCCTACAATGTTCTGGATCCGGAAGCGGGTGTGGCGCTGCGCGGCCTGTTCATCATCGACAAAGAAGGGATCATCCAGCACGCCACCATTAACAACCTGGCCTTTGGCCGTAGTGTGGATGAAACCTTGCGCACCCTGCAAGCCATCCAATACGTGCAATCTCACCCCGACGAAGTTTGCCCGGCCAACTGGCAGCCCGGCCAGAAAACCATGAATCCCGACCCGGTGAAATCCAAGGAGTTCTTCGCGGCGATTGCCAAGTAGGTTGGCCCCTGGGATCCCTGGCTACATATAGGAGATCCCCAGCGCTTCCGGGCGTAGCTTCAGCTCAAGGTGGGCTGGAGCTTTTTTGTCGAAAACAGGCAAGCAAAAGATCCCCCAACCTTGCTAGGGGATCCTGAAACCCAGTAGGGAGCGAAGCTGTGGGGAGTTCAATCCCAGGGTTTCCCGCCGGTGAACTTGTAGGTAATCGGCTCCTTGTTTTTGCCGATGTTGCGATCCACTTTGCCGATGGGCTCGCGGCCTTCGTTGACCTTCTCGGGAAAGACGCCGTCTTTGGGATGCACCAACACAGGCTCCCCCCCCGCGGGAATGCGGAAGATCTGGTAGTCGTTGATCTTGTAGTCGGATCTCAACTGGGCACCCAGCGCCAAACACTGCTCTTTGCGGGCAAAGGTGAGAAAGTTTTTGCCTTCCACCATCTCAGCAGCGCCGCCGGTGGGCATTTCAAACACCTGCCCCGGCTTGCCCGTCCAGGTGATGACGTATTTTTCTTCGGTTTCGGCTGCGCTCAACAGCCCCCCGGTGGATCCCCCAAATAGAGGCAGCTTTGCTCCCTGACGAGGATCGCCTTCCATCACAGCCATAGTCTACCTTTCTCAACTCGTTGTGGTTTGCGGTGGTTTGCCTTGTCCAAACCGCGGTTTGCGGCGCGAAGCACTTTGAATCTACCACTGACTCGATTTTTGGCCCCAGTTCCGCCTGGGAACTGTAATCTTTCGTAGCAGACTGGCTGGCCCTCAGACAGATCCCTGGGCGCCCTGTAGGCCACCATAGAACAAGCCGGAGACCCACAGCTTTCTGGAAAAGGAATAGCGCCCATGGCTCAGTGGTCACTCCATCCCAGCTCGCAATCCAATGCCAGGGTCATTCTCATCCCCACCGCCTTTGGCCACGACACTCAGGCTCCAATGGCCATTCTCAACGCCGGTTCAGAGCTGTGTGCCTTCGAGCCGAGGTTGGGGATCGATGTGGATAAGCTGGCGGTGGCGCAGTTGCCGGGGCTGGTGGATGAGCCTCCCTACGGCATGTGTGAGGCGGCGGTGACTCAAGCTTGGAGACGACAACAATGGCCGGTGCTGTTGCCTTCGGTCTTGGCTGCCAGTTGGGGGGCCATTCGTGCCCTCTGGAAGCACTACCCAACTCTGAGTGTGGTGCATTGCAGCGCTCATGCCAACCTGATGCCGCCCCCAGAGATGACCCAGCCGGATCAAGATACAAGCTATGGCAGTGCTGCCTGGGTGGAGTTGCTCTATCAGCACATGCTGCCGGTGATCCATGTGGGGTTGCGCAGCGGCAGTGCGCGGGCCTACGCATGGCTGAAAGCCCACCACAGCCCAATATTCTGGGCCCAAGATGGCTGGGATCCCCAGCAGGTGGTGGCCTCTTTGCCGGATCAACCGGTGTTTTTGGTGGTGGACTGCAGTGTGTTGGATCCTTCCTTGGCGCCCGCGGTGCATCACCCAGAGCCAGGGGGGGTGAGTTGGCCGCAACTGTTGCAGACCTGTGAGGCCATCTTTGCTGCTCGTCCTGTGGTTGGCCTTTCGCTGGGAGGGGTGGCGGTGGGATCCGCAACACGGCAAACTGCTCGCGTGGTGGCCCGCCTGCTCAATTGGTTGCTGGCCTGCTATGCCCTCCACTCCCTGAAGGTGACCGCTCAACCGCAACCTGCCCAGACGGTTTAAGCTGCTCAAAGATGAATGCCTGAATATCTGGGAATGGTTGCATGAACCTCTATCGCCGAGTGATCTTCCCGCAACTGTTGGATCTGGCCCTCTCGGGAGAACGGATAGAGCGCTATCGGCGGCAGCTTCTGGCCCATGTGCAGGGATCCGTTCTGGAGATTGGTTTTGGCACCGGCCTCAACCTATCCTGCTACCCAGAGCACATTCGAAAGATCACAGGGGTAGATCCCAATCCCGGCATGGGATCCCTGGCTCGTCGGCGCATTGCATCTTCTCCCATCGCCGTTGATTGGCAGGTGGCGGATGCCCAGGAACTGCCTTTTCCAAGCCAGAGTTTTGATAGCGTGGTCAGCACCTGGACATTGTGCAGCATTCCTAATGTGGCCAAGGCTTTAGGGGAAATCCGGCGGGTGTTGCGAGCAGGGGGAAAGCTGTTTTTTCTCGAACACGGCCTCAGCGAGGATCCCCAGGTGCAAAGATGGCAAAATCGTCTCAACCCCCTCCAAAAAGTGATTGCAGATGGCTGCAACCTCAACCGAGATATGGCCCGGTTGATCCGAGAAGCGGGGTTTCGGTTTGAGCAACTGGAGCGGTTTTATATGCCTGACCAGCCGAGATTCATTGGCTACACCTATCAAGGCATAGCGCTTCCCGCCGCGGAAGGAAACTTCCAGTTCTAGAAGACTTGAGCAGCCACCAATTTTCCAACAGCTCTCTACCTGTTCGCCTTTCTAATCACACAGTCTAATCACACAGTTGCAGACGGGATTGCGGCTGCCGCATGGCCGGGTCGATCTCGTAGGTCAGCTCAAAGTTGATCACCCGCCAGCGCTGAGGGGATCCACCCCTATCCTCTGGGATTTGGGAGCTGAAGCTGACGGGCAAACCATAGAGGCGAGGTGGGCCGGGGCGACGGTGGGATCCCTGCTCCAGATAAGGGGTGAGCAGCTGGCGGTAGCGCTCGGCCACGATCACCTGAGTGGCTCGCATCCCTTGCATGCGCAGCCGATCCAACTCTTCATGAATCTCAAAACGGATCCCATCGGCGTGGGTGTGCTGACGAAACCAGCGACCTTCCCAAAAGCGCCAGCGCCGTCCGGATTGCAGGTGTACCAGCTCCTCTTGTTCAGCATCCGCCTCAAACGCACCGTGGCGAGGGCAGAGGTAGGTATCGGTCAGGGTGAGGGCCGCAATCGTTTGCCGACAGTGGGGGCACTGAATGCTGGGGCCGAAGATCGGGTAAGAAAAGGCAACAGTCATAGGAAACCCCACAAAACGCGGCTGGATATCTGGGCAAATCCGCAGTTGTCCACATTATAGATGTTGGCTTTTGGGGATCCCCATGACAAAACCGGAGGAGATCTTCTAAATTAGGAGGTAGGGGGGATGCGCTCGAAGTCTGTACTGATTCTGGGCGAGCCTCAAGGAGCTCCGCGATAGCAACGGGGAGTGGGTGGTACCCACTTCTTTGCTTTTTGAGGGGGCTTACTGTCCCCTTTGCCAGCTCCGGCTCAAAGGGGTTTGGATCTGGCGGCAACACCCGGTTGGTGACGAGTAGGTTATGGTTCACCCTCTTATTCCACAGTTGGAGAGCTTGGCCCGTCCCTTGGCCGCTCAACTGGGATACCAGTTGGTGCAGATGGTTTTCCACACCAACCAGCATCCGCCAGTTCTGCGGGTGGATATCCGCCCACTGGATCCCGACCGAGAAACCAGCCATGCCGATTGCGAAGCCATGAGCCAAGCCTTAGAAGTCGAGCTGGATCGGGTGGATCTGATCCCAGGCCAGTATGTGTTGGAGGTGTCCAGCCCTGGCATCAGCAACCTTCTCACCAGCGATCGCGACTTTGTGGTTTTCAAAGGGTTTGCGGTGGAGGTGACCTTGGATCCACCCTACAAGGGCAAAGCCGTCTGGTCAGGACACCTGCTGGGTCGGGATGAGGAGAGGGTTGCCTTATCCCTCAAGGGGCGGCGAGTTCAGTTGCCCCGCGCTTCGGTGCAGCGGGTTGCCCTCTCATCGGAAACTGACTAGGAGACCGGAGATAGAGAGAGCGTTTGACCGCAGGTGGTGCGGCCCTCCCTTCGCATCAGAGATGCGGGTTCAGTTCCCGCTGTGGAGCAATAGCAACAGCAAGTTTCACGAAGTTTGTGCAGGAGGACAGTGGTTATGGCGATGGTGCCTCTGCCGGGTTTGGCGGAAATGGTGGAGATGATCTCGCGGGAGCGCAACTTGCCCCGCCATGTGGTCACCGATGCCCTGCGAGAGGCGCTGCTCAAGGGCTACGAACGCTACCGCAAAACCATCCAGCGAGATGTGGTCTTTGCAGAAGACCACTTCCGCAATTTCGATGTGGAGTTGGATGTGGAGGCAGGAGGCTTTCGCGTTTTGGCCACCAAAGCCATCGTTGAGCAGGTACAGGATCCGGATCACGAGATCTCTCTGTACGACGTGCAGCAGGATTACCCAGAAGCCGAAGTAGGCTGGGAAGTCACAGATGATGTCACCCCACAACAGGCGGAATTTGGCCGCATGGCGGCCATCCAAACCAAGCAGGTGCTGGCGCAAAAGTTACGGGATCAGCAGCGCCGTCTGATTCAGGAAGAGTTCCGCGATCTGGAAAAAACCGTACTGCAGGCACGGGTGCTGCGCACCGAGCGGCAGACGGTGATCATGTCGGTATCCAGCGGTTTCGGACAACCTGAGGTGGAAGCAGAACTGCCCAAGAAGGAACAGCTGGCCAGCGATCGCTACACTCCCAACGCGGTGATGAAGGTCTATCTCAAGAAAGTCTATGAGGGATCCCGGCGGGGGCCACAGCTTTTGGTTTCCCGGGCCGATGCTGGCTTGGTGGTGAACCTGTTTGCCAACGAGGTGCCAGAAATTGAAGAGGATATCGTGCGGATTGTGGCAGTGGCGCGGGAGGCCAACCCCCCTTCCCGAAATGTGGGGCCACGTACCAAGATTGCGGTCGATACGGTGGAGCGGGACGTGGATCCAGTGGGGGCCTGTATTGGCGCGAGGGGATCCCGGATTCAGGCGGTGGTAGCAGAGCTGCGCAACGAGAAAATCGATGTCATCCGCTGGTCGCCGGATCCTGCCACCTACATTGCCAACGCCCTCAGCCCGGCCAAGGTGGTGGAGGTGCGGCTAGTGGATCCGGAAATCCAGCAGGCCCATGTGTTGGTCAACAGCGACCAGCTCAGTTTGGCCATTGGCAAAGAGGGGCAAAATGTGCGCCTGGCAGCCCGCCTCACCGGTTGGAAAATCGACATCAAGGAAGTGGAGAGCTACCGCGCAGCGCTGGAGGAAGCCCAAGCCCAAGGGCTGCCCTATCCCTTCATCACTCCGGCGGCACTGGAGCGCTTCCGGCGGCGGGCCGAACGGGCTGCTCTGGGCCTAGAGGATGAGGAATACGAAGAAAAGCGCCGCTTGGAGGAAGAGGAGCTGGCGGGAGACGAGAGGCTGGAGGAAGACTGGGCTGACGAGGACGAGGACTTCGACTACGACGCCGAGTTCGACATTGCCCAGCCGAAGGGGTAATGATATACGCTTATACGCTCTACCCTCACTTTGCCCGTACACTTTGCTCGTAGAGGGCGGCTTCTGCCGGAAGTCTGGGCTTTGGAATGAGTTTTGCTGCAGGGGATCGCGGTTGCACCGAGACCGCAATGGCGCATGTGGGGTTTTCCTGCCTGCTTGGGCAGAACTGCCCTGTTCCGGCAATCTGCATTGGTGAAAGATGCTAGCTTTTGTTAGCATGCAGGAGCCAAAAAAGTTCGGCAGGCAAATCAAAACTCTTCCGAGCCAGAACCCAAACCTCAATCCAACACAGCGGGATCCCTTGGCTAGTTCAGAGTTTGCCCTGGAGCAGTTGCTCTTTGCCCCGGCCACGCCTGACCCCGACGCAGTGCGGGTAATCTACGCCTTCCCCAACACCTACGCAGTGGGGATCACCAGCCTGGGCTATCAAGTCATCTGGAGTCTGCTGGCCAGCCGCCGAGATGTGGCCGTCTCCCGCCTCTTTACGGATCTGGCTGAACCCCTGCCCCGGGAGCCGGAGCTGTTCGGCTTTTCCCTATCCTGGGAGCTGGATTATGTCCATATCCTGGCTCTGCTGGAACGGCACGGGATCCCTCCCAGATCTGAGGAGCGGGAAGAAGCCCACCCCTTGGTCTTTGGCGGCGGCCCGGTACTGACAGCCAACCCTGAGCCCTTTGCCGAGTTTTTTGACCTGATCTTGCTGGGGGATGGGGAAGGTCTTCTGGAGAAGATGATTGAGATCTATCGGCAGGTGCGCCAGGGATCCCGGGCTGAGAAATTGCAGGCGCTAGCGCAGGTGCCAGGGATCTATGTGCCCGGCTTGTATGAACCCCAATACCGGGAGCCCGACGGCCCGGTGGAGAAGGTGCTCCCCAAAGTGGCCGGGATCCCTAGCTCCATTCGCAAACACACCTTCCGCGGCAACACCCTCTCGGTTTCCACAGTAGTCACCCCCAAAGCGGCTTGGGAGAGCATCTACATGGTGGAGGTGGTGCGCAGTTGCCCGGAGATGTGTCGGTTTTGCCTGGCCAGCTACCTAACGTTGCCCTTCCGGGTGGCGGATGTGGAGGGGCATTTGATCCCGGCGGTGGAGCGGGGGCTGCAGGTTACCCAGCGGATTGGGTTGCTGGGGGCTTCGGTAACCCAACACCCGCAATTCGAGCAGTTGCTGGAGCACTTGGCCCAGGATCGCTTCGAGCAGGTGCGTCTCAGTTTGGCCTCGGTGCGCACGGCTACCGTAACTCCACGTCTTGCGCAGGTGCTCTCCTGCCGGGGCAGCCAGTCCATTACGGTGGCCATCGAAAGTGGCTCAGAACAACTGCGCCAGATCATCAACAAGAAGTTAAGCAACCCGGAAATCTTGGCAGCAGCAGCCCACGCCCAGGCTGGAGGTCTGAAGGGCATTAAGTTCTACGGCATGGTGGGGATCCCGGCGGAAACCCAGGCGGATTTGGAGGCCACAGTGGATCTTTTCCAAGAGCTCAAAAAAGCGGCTCCCGGCCTGCGCCTGACGCTGGGTTGCAGCACCTTTGTGCCCAAAGCCCACACCCCTTTTCAGTGGCACGGGGTGGATCCCAAAGCCGAGAAAAAACTGCAGTTTTTCCAGAAACATCTGCGTCCCCTGGGGGTGGAGTTGCGCCCGGAAAGCTATAGCTGGTCGGTGATCCAAGCCCTCATCTCGCGAGGGGATCGGCGGGTGGGAAAGGTCTTGCAGTTGGCGCGGGACTTTGGCGAATCTTTGGGGAGCTACCGGCGGGCTTTCAAAGAGCTTAAAGGGCAACTGCCGCCCCTAGACTACTACGTGCACAGCCACTGGGATCCAGCGGATCCCTTGCCTTGGCAACACATCGAAGGGCCCCTCACCCTGGAGCGACTGTTGCAACATCGCCAGGAAGCTCTTTCTGTTCGTATCTCTTGAAAATACCTATTTGGGTTGTTTGCAAGCTGCGATGCTGCTGGCAATAATCGCCTCGGTTTCGGCCAAGCCTTTCCAGCCCAAGATCTGGGTTTCTTTCTTTTCCAGGCGCTTGTAGGTGGCGAAAAACTCCGCGATCTCATCCAGGCGGTGCTGGGCGATGTCTTCCAGCTTGGTCACCGAAGCATAGCGGGGATCCTTAGCAGGCACACACAGCAGCTTCTCATCGGGATCCCCGCCATCGATCATCTGCAACATGCCCAAGGGTCGCACCGTGACCACACACCCTGGGAAAGTGGGCTGATCCATGATCACCAAGCCATCCAAGGGATCCCCATCCCCGGCCAGCGTATTGGGCACAAAGCCGTAGTCGTAAGGGTACTGCACCGAGGAATAGAGCACCCGATCCAGCGCCATCGCTGCCATGTCTTTGTCGAACTCATACTTGTTTTTGCTGCCGCCGGGAATCTCAATCAAGATGTTGAGCAGGCCGGGCTTGGGTTGGGCAGGGATCCGCGACAGGTCGATCACAGCAAGCACCCTCGGATTGGGAATAGACAGCCAGAGGGTATTCTGACATACTCCTTGCCCCAAAGGACAGAGACTCTTGACACTTCGCCGGGAACAGTTCACGTCGGCGGGACGGAATCCTCAGCCAGCTTCCATTCTCTCCACCCACGTCTGGCTCAACGCTGGGAGACGCCCCATCCTCGGCAAGAGACTTGGTTTTTGTCTCCTCCTTTCGCTCAGCATGCTCAGAGCTGTCTTGGAAGGAGAGGATTCCAGATCCGGTTTTTTTGATCGACTTTGATCAGCTTGGACATACTCCCCGGGCAAGATTCGAACTTGCGACCAATCGGTTAACAGCCGACCGCTCTACCGCTGAGCTACCGAGGATCAAGCGTTTCTCATCATAGGGGAAGAAAGGACTGCTAGGCAACTGCCGGCGGGGGGTTCTTGTTGGGCCTTGGGATCCCTGTTCAGTGGAGCGGGCTTGATTTTGCTCAATTGCTCGCCTTTCTCAGGTCTATCTGACGGATCCAGGGGACAAACCCTGAAAACGCCCTCGTCAACCGAACGGAAGCCATTACAATGGTTACGGACATTTGCCAGCGCCCCTCATGGACTTCGGAGTCGGATTTCTCTCCAACAACGTCATGCTGCCGATCCTGGATTTTTTCTATGGGATCGTGCCCAGCTATGGACTGGCCATTATCTTCCTGACGTTGGTGATCCGCTTTGCCCTCTACCCGCTCAATGTGGGATCCATCCGCAACATGCGGCGCATGAAGGTGATCAGCCCGGTGATGCAGCGGCGGATGCGAGAACTCCAGGAGAAATACCGAGACGACCCGCAGAAGCTTCGGGAAGCCCAGGCCAAGCTTTACAGCGAGCTGGGGGCCAATCCCTTGGGGGGCTGCCTGCCACTGCTCATTCAAATGCCAGTGCTGTTTGCCCTGTTTGCCACCCTGCGGGGCTCCCCCTTTGCAGCGGTGACCTACGATGTCAACTTGCAGATCCTGCCGGCGGAAATGGCGGCTGAGGTGGTGCCCGCCCCCTACGTCAGCCCCAGCAAGAACATTTTTGTCACCGACTCTCTTCACAAGCCGGTGGTGCTGGTGGAACCCAAAGGCACCAAAGTTGCCGTTGGGGAGGAGGTGCAATTTCTGCTTCAAGGGCCGGGGGGCAAACCTTTTGAGCAGTTGGTGGCCGAAGCGGGTGGGGATCCCAGTCTGTTACAGCCCACCTGGAAGATCACCAAAGGAGAAGATCGTGCCCAGATAAAGCCGGATGGCACCTTGCTGGCTCTGCAGCCGGGGGATGTGACCGTGCAGGTGTCCATTCCCGGTTTGGCCTCTGACACCGGCTTTCTGTTCATCGACAAGTTGGGCCGTGTGGGAGCCTTCGACGAGGATGGCACCATCCACTGGGATATCATCGCCATGATCGTCATCTTTGGGGTGTCCATTTACCTGAACCAGTACCTAACCAATGCCGGACAGGATACCGGCAAAGAGGATCCCAGCCAAAGTTCCATGGCTCGGATCACCCCTGTGCTGTTCTCGGCGATGTTCCTGTTCTTCCCTCTGCCGGCAGGGGTTTTGCTCTACATCCTTGTCTCTAATATCTTCCAAACGGTGCAGACTTTCCTGCTCTCGCGGGAGCCGTTGCCGGAGAACTTACAGCAGTTGGTGGAAGAGGAGCGCCGTCGGGCCGCCCAGGCGATCACTGTGGAGGCCAAGGAAGTGGAAAAATCGACCAAGCCCAGAGCAGCCAAGGAGGGACGGGAATCCTTGCCCTTTGAGCCCTAGGGGATCCTCGCTGTTGGGGTGGACTTGTGGTGGAGTGTTGATACCTCTTCAAAGTTGGAAGCTGCCCAGGATGAGCCGTCCTAAGTCTTCTACGGGATCTGCTGCTAAGAAATCTGAGGGAACCGTTGCCCCTTCGCCAAACAAGTCCACCTTTGCGGCCAATCAAGAGCGAGCCAGGCAGTGGTTACAGCAGGTGCTGGCGGCTATGGGGATCCCAGCGGTGGTGCGGGTGGTGGGGGAGGTGCTGGAAATTGAGGCGGACTCTTTGACCCCAGCTCAGAAGCGGCTGCTGTTGGCGAAAGCCCCCCCCTTGCCCTCTCCATCTTCCAGAGATTCCCCTCAAGAGGAGGATCGCTCCCCCGTGGTGCTGGATGCGTTGCAGTACCTGGCCAACACCCTTCTCAACCTGAACCAGCCGGAAGACCAGCAGCAGCCCTACATTTTGGATTTGGACGGCTATCGGCAGCGGCGTTTGCAGGAGCTGAAGGTTTTGGTTGCCGCTGCTGTGGAAAAGGTGAGGGCCACTGGCCGGGAATACGAGTTTCCCGATCTCTCGGCTGCCGAGCGTCGGCAAATTCATACTCTCTTGAATGACCCTGCCTATGCCGATCTGGAAACCTTTAGCCGTGGCAAAGAGCCTGACCGGCGTCTGGTCATTCGTCGGGTGTCTTCCCCATCTTAAGAAGTTTGGACGAGCAACTTGGCTCTCTGGCTACGGTGACGACAGGGATCCCTGCTACCCAAAACGCGTGAAGGGGGGCGCAATGTTAAGGCCAATTCGTCTATCCGATCTGCGGCAGATGCCGGATCAAACCCAAGAATTGCAGTTCAGGCAGTTTTTTTCGGGCTTTGAGAGCTTGACCCCTGTCGAGGGATCCCTGGAAGTCAGCCATCGGGGCCACTTTCTTGAGGTGAGTGCTGAAGCTCGTACCATTGTCACCCTCACCTGCCACCGCTGCCTACAGCAGTTCAACCACCGGCTGCACCTGGAAGTTGAGGAGATCATTTTGATTCGGGATCCCGAACCTCTCCCCTTGGAGCTGGAATTGCAAGACGAAGAAGATCTGCTGGAGAGCCTGCCCCCCAATGGTGAGCTGGATGTCGAAGACTGGATGTACCAGCACCTGCATTTGGAGATGCCCCGCCAGTTGCCCTGCCGTCCCGACTGTCCGGGTATTGCGGTGGAATCTCCCGCACCGGAGGTGGATCCCCGCTGGGCAGCCCTAGCTTCTCTCCTGGAAGACTCTCCCTAGCTTTTTTGATGTTGCGCCCACAAGTTCTCTGGCGTTTTGCTCGACCCCACACCGTCTACGGCACCAGCGCCAGCGTGGTGGGCCTCTACCTGTTGGCGGGGTTTGTGGCTGCCGGATCCCTGCAACCGGTTCTCTCGGCGCTGCCCCAGTTGGTCTGGGCTTGGGCGGCCTGTCTGGCGGCCAATGTCTACATCGTCGGCTTGAATCAACTGACGGATATTGAAATCGACCGCATCAACAAACCCCATTTGCCCTTGGCTGCTGGATCCCTGAGTTGGCGACAGGGGGTGGGGATCGTCGTGGGTTGTGGGGTGGCGTCCGTCCTACTGGCCATGGCCGGGATCCCTTATCTGCTGCTGACGGTGCTTTTGAGCAATGGGATCGGCACGGCCTATTCGTTGCCCCCCTTGCGGTTGAAGCGTTTTCCGCTGGCGGCCTCGGCTTGCATCTACAGCGTGCGCGGCTTGATCGTCAATTTGGGCCTTTACAGCCATTTTCAGCAGGTGATGCAGGGAAGGGTCGAGCTTTCAGCCCCGATTGTTTGGCTGACGGGGTTTATGTCGATTTTTGGGCTGGTGATCGCCCTTTTCAAAGATATTCCCGACATGGAGGGGGATCGCCAGTTTGCCATTGCCACCTTCTCGCTGCGCTTTGGGCCAGGGCGGATCTCAAGGTTTTGCATTAGCATTTTGGCCTTGTGCTATCTGGGATTTATCGGGGTGGGGATCTCTTTTCTCCTTGCGGGCAACGGCCTCTGGCTGTTGGTGAGCCATGTGTTGGGGCTGGGGATCCTCTTGGGCTATGGTGTTCATCTGGATCTCAACCGCCGAGATGCGATCGTTGGCTATTATCAACTGATCTGGAAGTTGTTTTACTTGGAGTATTTGCTTTATCCCTGGGCCTTTTTCTCTTTTTTCTAGAGCATTTCTTGAAGCTGCAGTCGCTTCAAATTAGGGTGGACACCTGAGCTACTGATCGCGCCAGCGGGACGGAGTCCTTGAAAAGACTTCTGGCCCTATGCATTATTGCTCTACAACACTGACGCGACCAACGTTTCGGGTGTGGGCACAGTATCCTAGTTTGAACCAAAATGAGCATAACGATCTCCCAAAACTCAGGCAAGAAAAACCTAGAGATACCGCGTCATTTGCACTCGAAAGCGGCCTTTTTTCGTTTCGGCTACCTCTTCGATTTGCAGCCGACCACGACCGCGAATGGCAATCCAATCCTGAGGGCCAACGGTGTAGCTGGCTTGGGTAATGGGCTTCCAATTGACCCGCACTTCCCCCCGTTGGATTTCTTCCACCATCTTGCTGCGGGAGATGCCAAACCCGGCTGAGGCTACCGCATCCAGGCGCAAAGAGGCTTCCACGCTGGTGATGGATTTGACGCGGGGGGGCTGAATGTTCAACTGGCTCAGGGGGATCCGACCTACTTTGACAGGCACTGTGCGCACCTGCGTCAGGTTTAGGGCGAGGTAGTCCACCATTTCGGGCACAACGATGGCCTGGGCGCCTGAGTCTCCCAACACAAGGATGTCTCCCACTTTCTCGCGGGCGATGCCGGACGCCAACAGGGCTCCCAGAAAATCGCGGTGGGTAGCCGGGTCGAAGAGAAAGTTGCCTTGAATCTGAATGGCGGCCAATGGGATCCCTTCTTGGTCGGGCTTGGGATCCCGGACATCTAGGCCCACCTCAGAGCGAGCTAGGGCCAAGCGCTGGCGCTCTGCTTGAGGGTACCCTCCCCAAGCCCACACTTGCAGTTCGGTCAAGTTGCGCAGCCGAGCTTGCACCTCCGCTATTTCGGGTGGGGAAAGGAAGTCGCTCCAGACCACTTGCCAGGTCTTGAGGGCTTGCTCTCCCAAATCCAAGACCCGTGCCAAGGTTTCTCGATACTCTGCCCCTTGCAACAAATCGGCTCTGGGTAGCATTTGGGGTGCTTCGACCTCTGTGGTTCAGTCCCGTTTTTCCCATGCTAAGCTAGATAGCCGGAATCGCGGCGGGCGTAGCCAAGCGGTTAAGGCAGAGGATTGTGGATCCTCCATTCGTGGGTTCGAGTCCCATCGTCCGCCCTTGAGGGAAATCGCGAAAATCCAGTCAGGGCAAGGGCTGCAGAGGCCAGTCCATCTATCTAGACCCTGCCCAATGAAAACAAGCAACACCCCATCTGGACGCAAAAATCGTGAAGGTATTCGTCAAGGTGATCTGGAGCACCTGCCTCTCCCTCTCAAAACAAGCTCTGCTGTGGTCTTTCAGGTTAGGGTGAGCTTCTGGCCCCCTGCATTATTGCTCCGCAACGCCGACGCGAGCAACGTTTTGGGTGTGGGCACAGTATCCTAGTTTGAATCGAAATGACCATGACGCTCTGCTTGCGGATGGACTCACCAGGACTTTGTCCCGCTATCGCGAACACAGCTCAAGATTAGGGTTCCCACTTCGTCAATGACACCTGTCCAACCGGCTTCGATCACCGCCGTTGCCTCCGGCATCTCGACAATTGCCGGCCCGCGCAGTTGAAACCCCACATCCATGCGCTGCCGATCGTAGACCGGCACCAGGCGCATCCTGCCCCCAAACCATGCCTCTCGCCGACCCTTGAGGGGATCCCCTGGCAAAGGGTGGGGTGCAGTCAAAGGCACGGTGGGTAGGGCCTGCACCGCCTGTAGACGCAACTGAATCACCTCCACCGGCTGGGCCAAATCCTGCCATCCATAGCGTTGTCGGTGGGCCTGGTGAAACTGCTGTTCCAGATGAGCAATCGGATCCGACAACCGCACTGGGATCCCCAACTCAAAAGACTGGCCGCGATAGCGCAAGTCCAAGCTGAAGTGCAACGCCGGCTCCTGCAGATCGGCTCTCGCCTGGCGGATCAGGGGTTCTGCCCATTGAGCCAGCAGGGATCCCCCTGAAGCGGACGTGAGCTGCCGCAGAGGTTGGAGGATGGCCCGCCGATAGTCTCGCCGCAGATCTGCCAAAGCCATTCCCAGCGCCGAGAGCACCCCACAGGCAGCCGGGATCAAGATCGTGCGGATGCCCAGCTCTTCCGCCAGGGCGCAGGCATGCATGGGCCCGGCTCCGCCGAAGGCCAACAGGGCAAAATCGGCGGGATCCAAACCCCGCTCCACGCTGATCACCCGCAAGGCCCGCGACATGGCGACATTCGCCAAGGTGCGAATGCCAACGGCAGTTTCCTGCAAGCTCAAACCCAAGGGATCCGCCAGCGTGGCAATAGCCTGTTCCGCCAGCTCCCGCCGTAGCTGCACCGAGTCGCCCAGCCGCCCGCCATCCGGCAGGTACCCCAGCCAGAGGTTGGCATCAGTAACCGTCGGAGCTGTTCCCCCCCGACCGTAGCAGGCCGGCCCAGGGTTGGATCCGGCACTCTCTGGCCCCACCTGGAGCCCACCGCCGGGCAGCAAATAGGCCAGGGATCCGCCGCCGGCACTGACAGTGTGGATGTCAATTTGGGGCTGTTGCACGGGCAAGCCGCACACCACCGCTGCGGGAGTAACCTGGGGGATCCCATCTTGGATCAAGGCCACATCTGTGCTGGTTCCCCCCATATCGAAGCTGAGCAAGTGGGGGTAGCCACTCAGCCGACCCAGATAGGCCGCCCCGTAAACTCCGCCTGCCGGCCCTGAGAGCAAAGCCAGCGAAGCATGGGCCGCCGCCTGAGGGATGGAGGTCACCCCGCCGGAAGACTGCATGATCAACGGTTGGGGGATCCCTCGCTCCCGACATCCTTGGGCCAAGCGGTGCAGGTAGCCCGCCAATGCCGGGCTGAGGTAGGCATCGATGGCGGTGGTGCTGAAGCGCTCGTATTCTCGGAACTCCGGCGCCACCTCGCAAGACAGGGAAAGATGTAGCTCCGGGAAAGCCTGTCGCAAGGCCATTCCCAGCCGCTGTTCGTGCTCCGGGTAGAGAAAAGAAAACAAAAACCCCACCCCAATAGCGCGGATCCCATCCCGCTGCACCCGTTCCCCCACCTCCTGCACCACCCGCCGGATTTCGGCATCGGTGAGCGGCTCCAACACTCCGCCCGCGCTGCAGCGCTCCTTCACCTCCAGGCAATGGTGGCGGGGCACCACTGGCTCCGGCTTGGGCTGTGTCAGGTCATACAGAGAGGGGCGGTTTTGACGGGCAATGGCCAGCACATCCCGAAAGCCCGCCGTGGTCAAAAACAGGGTGGGGGATCCCTTGCGCTCCAGCAGCGCGTTGGTGGCTACCGTCATGCCATGACAGAAGAGGTCAACCCAGAGCACCCCCAGCTTGTCCAGCGCCGCAAAGACCCCCTCCTCAGGGCTGGGGGTAGACAGCACCTTCGCCGTCTGCATCTGGCCGTCGCGCAGGAGCACCAGATCGGTAAAGGTGCCCCCCACATCGATCCCCAGGCGGGCCAAGCTGCGGCTTGCTTCCGTCTGATCCAGATTGGCCGGATCGAGGTTGCTACCCAACGCTGATGCGACCATGGCTTCTATCGCTTCTATAGTCCATCGCTGTCCTTCACCAGCCCTGCCCGAACTGCATCCAAAAACTGACGGGCAGTGCGACCGGAAAAGCCGTTTTGCTGTTGGGCCCAGATTAAGGCCTGGCGGCGCAGGACATCCAAAGATTGGGTGAAACCTAGCCGCTGGGCCAAGTGTTCTACGGTTGCCAGGTAATCGCCTTGGGTGAAGGGAGTGAAGGTGAGGGTGAGGCCGAAGCGATCCCGCAGCGACAGCTTTTCCTGGACCGTATCCCAGGCGTGGACTTCTTGATCTTGGGGATTGGGACGGTCGCCGAAAAACTCGCGGATGAGATGGCGGCGGTTGCTGGTGGCATAAAGGCGCACGTTGGGGGGCGGCGCAACGAGATCCCCCTCCAGGAGCACCTTGAGCTGCTTGAACTCGGTTTCCTCTGCCTCAAAGGAGAGATCGTCCACAAACAAGATGAAAGGCAACACCTGCGCCCGCAGCTCTGCCAAAATTTCCGGCAACTGAATCAAGTCTGTTCGCCTCAGCTCCAATAGGCGCAGCCCCTGCAGGCCGTAGCGGCGCAACAAGGCCTTCACCAGGGAAGACTTGCCCGTACCCCGCGCCCCGTAGAGCAACACATGCAAAGCCGGATCCCCCCGCAGCAGGGCTTCGGTGTTGGCCGCCAACTGCTGTTTCTGCCGTTCGTAGCCGTAGATCTCCTCCCAGTCAGACAGATCGGGAGCAGGGATCCCTTCTAGCCCTGCTGGCCCCCAGCGAAAGGCCCAGTAGCGAGCACAGATTCCCACCCCTTCTCGGCGATAGTGGGCAATCAAGTCCTCCAGGCTCAGGCCCCAATCGGCAAAAGAGCGGGGATCCCAGCCAGCGCTATCGGTTTCCCCATCGGGCCAGGGGATCCCCAACCCCAACGCCTGCATCTGCTCGGCAATGGTCTCCTGACTATCCGCCAAGGTTTGCAGACAGCGGAGATCGTGGCGGGCCGCCTGCATCAGAGGCCCTGGGATCTCTTGGGATCGCAGCGCCGCGCGGGAAAAGGGGTTATCTGCCCAGCCAATCTCCCGGATCAGCCACTCCCGCCAGCTCAGGCCCTGCCGGGCCAAAAGCTCAAACCAGCGCCCGTAGGCCCTCCAGCACGGCAGGGGATCCCCACTCATCAACTGCTGGATTAGCTCCTGCCAGGCTAGGGCTAGGGGGTGGGTGCAGATGTCCCGGAATACCAGCAGCTTGGCCGCTGCTTCTGCTGCTTCTTGGAGGGGGGTCATCGCTTGAAGCCGCTCTAACTTGGCGTTGCTTATCCGCTCCCTAGGGGAGGAGACTGGGGGTAGTTGCGTTAACAACACGGAGCGCTTGAGTTACCTGGCATTGTCCCGCCGGCCCAGTTCATAGAGGCCTCCGCCGACGCAGGCGATCAGGCCGCAGGAGACGGCCCAGCTTTTGCCCAAGGAGATCTCCGTCAGGGCTACCACCAAGCCTGCTGCCAGCAAAAAGGGAAGGGTGCTCAGCAAGGAAGCCAAAGCTCCACTGGGATCCCATAGCAATTGCTTTTCCCAGCTCTCCTGCAGCTTTTGATGCAGCGGCGAAAACCCCCACATTAGCCCTAAGCCCCACAGAGCCGTGGCGGCCCATAAAGAGGGGCGAAGCATCTCCCAGCCCACAAGTCCAACCCCAACGGGATCCACCGGTCAACTCCCAACCCTGCCTTTCTAGGCTAGCGGGATTGGGCCCAATCGGTGGCGGTAATGGTGGTGCCAGGAAATTGAATGGGGTTGCCCAAGCTCTGGATTTGGGCCTGGAGAGCCGGCAACAGCCGCAAATCCAAAAGCGGCTCCTCCACGATCGCCGCCGGGATCAGATCCCGCTCCAGGGCAAAGTGGGCCGTGTGACCGGCGGCGGTGCCAATGGCCCATTCCACCGGATGCACCCGGTAGGAGGCACTGGCAATGCGGCTGGTGGCGATATTTTTGTTGCCGGCTAGCAGATTGTCAATGCGCTGGGGGATCAGAGCCCGCAGGGGGATCTGGTAAGGGTAGCTGGGGGCCTGCGCGTCTTTGTTGTTGCTGGGGGGCAGGGAAAAACCCGGCAGCAGGCAATCGTGAAAGTCGATGGGGTACTGGCCCACCCCCACCGAGTCGTAGAAGATGAAGGGCCGCCCGCGGTTTAGCTCCGATTCCCGTGTGGTGATGTCCGACTCGTAGATGGTAAATCCTTCTGGGTAGGAGAGGCTGGGCCGACCAATGATGCGCCGCGACTCGCGGATATAAGGGTACTTGGAGAGGCCGCTGGCAGTTCCCATGGGGGTATTGGGCCCCCGTAGGTAGGCATAGCGCAAGTAGAAGTCTTTTTGAAAGTTGGGATCCTCCTGTTGCAGGAGAAAATCCGTCCTTCCCGCCACCAGCCAGTAGAAAAAG
Organism: Synechococcus sp. R55.4; assembly: GCF_047461935.1. Taxonomy (NCBI): domain Bacteria; kingdom Bacillati; phylum Cyanobacteriota; class Cyanophyceae; order Synechococcales; family Synechococcaceae; genus Synechococcus; species Synechococcus sp. R55.4. The sequence continues at coordinate 33,143 of NZ_JANSIF010000021.1, forward strand.
CCCTTAGCATGCTGCTCAGCTCGCCGCAGGGCTTCCACCCGCAGGCCCCCCATCCAGCCGCCCGGCTGCAGTTGGCCTGAGGCCTGCAGTTGCTCGTGGGTAAGGATGAGGTTCATCTCCGGGCCGGTGATGCGCCAGTCGTTGCCCCAGGTCCAGTTCTGCATGGATTGATCCCCCACCCGGATGGCCTCTTCCCCAAAGCCGAACACCTGCCCCCGGATGCGGCGGTAGGTGAAGATCAGCGCAAAGTTGAAGCGAGGGTGTTCGTAACTGTAGTAGGGGCCGTGCAGGGGATCGTTGTAGAACTCGGGCTTGATGGGGACTTGGGGCACAGCAGAGCGCTCCAGGACAAAGGTGTAGGTGAAGCCCTGGGTACAGTAGGGATCCACATAGGGCTTGGAGCTGGGTTCCCAGCGGCTTTGGCCATCGGTTCCCAGGCGGTAGGGCACCCGCGCCAGGGGCAGCAGCTCGCCGGTTTCGGTGGCATCGATCACCACCCAGGGCAGGGTTTTCCCCTGGCGTTCTGGCGGCGGCTCAAAGCGCAGGATCTCCTTGTCCCAGTCCTCGGTGGGTTCTAGACGATAAAAATCGAGAAAGTAGCTGGAGAGATCCCCTCGATTCTCTGGCTGGACGGCGGCGTGTTTGGGGATGTTGCGGATGGCCTGCACACTGCGGATCTGAGAGTCTTTGATCTCCAAATCCTTCACTACCGTCTCGGTGAACAGCCGCAACTGCCCCGACTGCAGATAGGGATCCAACATCTCCCGAATCACCTGGTGGCCCACCTGAGGGGAAAAGCAGAGCACGCTCACCCAGCATTTGCCCGGATTGGGATCCCCGCCGTATTTTTCCCGTACCCGCCGGCGAAACTCGCTGTAGCCCCTGGGGAAGATGTCGTTTTCTCGCTGCAGGGGTCGCTCGTCCAAAGCCGAGACCCCCTGGGCGCTCACCTGCCCCCCAATCCAATCGCTGATCTCCGTCATGCACACCTGCCGGCCCAGTTGCAGCGCGTCATAGGCTGCCGCCACCCCCCCCAGCCCGCCCCCGGCAATGAAGATCTCACAGGGGATGCGGGTTTCCGGCAAGGGCTGGGCCAGAGCCGCTCCGGCGCCCAGGATCCCTGCTCCCAACGCCACACCGCTCCACCCCAGAAGGTTGACCTGAAGTTTCATCGAATGACCTCTCCACACCCACGCTACAGCTTGGCCTTTTGGACTTTCCCGCAACCTCTATCATGGGAGAAAGCCTTGGGGATGCTCATGCCGGATTCCACCTTTGTCATCACCACCCCCATCTACTACGTCAACGCCGCTCCCCACATCGGCAGCGCCTACACCACCCTGGTGGCGGATGCCATTGCCCGTTACCATCGCCTGCGGGGCAAGGATGTGCTGATGGTGACGGGAACCGACGAGCACGGCCAGAAGATCCAGCGCACCGCCGAAGAACGGGGCGTTCCGCCGCAGCAGCACTGTGATGAGTTTTCCGCCGAGTTTGCGAAACTGTGGCACCTACTCCACATCCGCCACGACCGCTTTATCCGCACCACCAACCCTCGCCACAAGGCCATTGTGCGGGAGTTTTTTCAGCGGGTCTGGGATCAGGGAGATATTTTCATTGGCCGGCAGCAGGGTTGGTACTGTGTGGCCTGCGAAGAGTTTAAAGACGAGGCGGAGCTGCTGGAGGGAGGATTTTGCTCCCTGCACCCCACCAAGAAAGTGGAGTGGAAAGATGAAGAAAACTACTTTTTTCGCCTCTCCCGCTACCAGGAAAAGCTGGAAGCCCTCTATGCCGAGCAGCCGGAGTTTATCCAGCCGGAAAGCCGCCGCAATGAGGTGATCAACTTTGTCAAGCAGGGCCTGCGGGATTTTTCCATTTCTCGCCCCAGCGTCTCCTGGGGGATCCCTTTTCCGGCGGATCCCGGCCAAACCCTTTATGTTTGGTTTGATGCCCTCATCAACTACATCAGTGCCGCTCTGGATCCTGACGACGAGCCCACCTTGGCAAATGCCCTACGCCGCTACTGGCCTGCGGATGTGCACCTAGTGGGCAAGGACATCGTCCGCTTTCATGCCATCTACTGGCCGGCTATGCTCATGTCGGCCGGTCTGCCTCTGCCCAAACAAATCTTTGGCCACGGCTTTCTCACCAAAGATGGCCTCAAGATGAGCAAAAGCTTGGGGAACACGGTGGATCCCTTTGAGCTGGTGCAGCAATACGGCGCCGATGCCGTGCGCTACTACTTTCTGACGGAAATCGAGCTGGGCAAGGATGGCGATTTCAGCGAGGGCCGCTTTATTGACGTGCTCAACGCCGATCTGGCCAACGATCTGGGCAATCTGCTCAACCGCACCCTCACCATGCTCAAGAAATATCAACCGGACTACCGCATTCCCGCCGTCGGGATCCCTGCAGATCACCCCCTCAAAACCCTGGCCGAGCGCCTTGCCCCGGCAGTGGCCGACGCCTACGAGCGGCTGGATCCCAGCTCTGCTGCCCGCAAAGCCCTCAGCTTAGCCCAGGCCAGCAACAAATACCTTGATGAGCAGGCTCCTTGGACGCTGCACAAGCAAGGGCAAAACGAACGGGTGGCCCAGATTCTCTACGCCGTTTTGGAAAGTGTGCGCTGGGTGGCAGTCCTGCTCTCCCCCCTCATTCCCGCTCTCAGCCTCAAGATCCTGCAGCAGCTGGGGTTCTCCCTCGCCGACACCCTGCAACTGCGCTGGGATCCGGATGCTACCTGGGGCCAGCTTCCCCCCGGGCAAGAGCCCCAGCCTCCTACGCCTGTCTTTCAGAAGATCCTGAGGAACGCCTAGGGATTGGCGATGTCCGGTCGGGAAGATTGGGCAGCGGCTTGGGATCCCTCTGGTGTGGCTCCGCCGGCAAAAGGGCGGTCACCTCCCAGGGGAAGTGTTGATGAAGCAGCGGAGAAAGAACGGTTGGATGGGTCGGATGGGCGCAGCCGCGGGTTGTGAATCGCGCCAGTGGTGGGGGGCACTTCACCGGACAGCGTCTGCCAGGCTGCCCGTACCCCTGCCCAAAAGCTGCGGATATTGACCTGGGCGCCACGGGCTTGGGTGCGTGCTCCTTCGATGGAGCGGTTGACCTGCTTCACCACTTGCCCAGCCCCTTTCACCCCTTCGTCGAGGCTGTCGGCAATCTCGCTCACTTCCAGGCTGGTCAGGCGCAGGGCCTCCAGCGTGGGCGGCAATTCCCGCAGCAGCGTGTCGAAAAAGCGCTCCACGCTCTGGGCAGCTCGACCCAGTTGAATGACGGCAGGTAGTAGGGTCAGGATCACTGCCAAAATGCCCACTGCTACCAGGCCTACCGAGAGGCCGAGCCAAAAGACCGGGTCGTTCATCCCGCCGCCTCCTCCCCATCCCGAGCTTCTAGGTCAGCTTCTTCCCCGCCAAAGGGACGCGAGTTCTGGGCTTGGAGCAGCTCCCTTCGCTTCTGCAACATGGCTTCTTTGCCCACCGCCACTGCCTGCTGCAGCCGCAGCAGAGCCTCATCCAAACTGCGTTGGGCAGCGTCGAACAACTTTTCCGATTGATATTGCAGACTGCTGGTCACATCTTCTGCCACCTCTGGCAGGGCCTCTGCCGATTTCTTCAGCAGTCGCCGCGTTTCCCGTCCGCTGCGGGGAGCCAAGAGCAGGCCGATGGCGGTGCCCACAGCAGTTCCCAGCAACAGCCCACCGATAAACGCACCAGTCCGGTTTTCAGCCATGCTTTGCCAGAGTTGAGTTGGATACGGGTGGCCCCGAAACCAGACTACCTTAAGATCTCGCGGGAAGATCTCGCGGGATCGGCGGGCTTGCCGCGCGCCGGGTCAACTGTTCCTAGAGAATCCGCAGGGGATCCACATCCAGGCTGACGCGGATCCCTTGGGGGGGATGGCCAATTGCGGCCTGGATCTGCGCAGCCAGCTTCGGGCGATCCCAACCTTGGTCGGGAAGCTGCTTCAACAGGATCTGCCAGCGGTAGCGTCCGGCAACCCGCTCCACCTGGGCCGGCCCCGGCCCCAACACCTCTGCTGGGATCCCCTGTAGGCGTTCGGCCACCCGATGGCAGTAGCGCTCCAGGGCTTCCAGGCGGGTGCTGCTCAAGCGGATCAAAATCAAAGCTCGGTGGGGAGGATAGCCCCCCTCTTGCCGTTGTTGCAGTTCTGCCTGCAAGAAGCCCTCGTAATTTTGGGCCAGTACCGCCCTCAAAATCGGGTGCTCCGGCAGATAGGTCTGGATAATCGCCTGTCCTGGCAGGGATCCCCGGCCCGAGCGCCCTGCCACCTGGGTGAGCAGTTGAAAGCTGCGCTCGCCGGCGCGATAGTCGGCTTGGTGCAACAGCCCATCGGCGGCCATCACGCCCACCAAGGTTACCTGGGGTATGTCCAGCCCTTTGGTGAGCATTTGCGTGCCCACCAGCACCTGGGCCTTGCCGCTGCGAAACTGCTCCAGCAAATCGCGATGGGATCCTTTGCGGCGGGTGGCGTCGCTGTCGTAGCGCAAAATCGAGAGCTGGGGCCAATGCTGGTGCAGCACTTCCACCACTTTTTGGGTGCCGGTGCCGAAGTGCTTCAGGTAGGGGGATCCACAGGCGGGGCAGCGCTGCGGATGGGGTTGGCGGGCGCCGCAGTAGTGGCAGCGCAGTTCCTGCCCGCCGAGATGGGCCAGATGAAAGGTGAGAGAAACATCACAATGCTCGCAGGTGAGGACAAACCCGCAGCTCCGGCACAAGACGAAGGTGCTGTGGCCGCGGCGGGGGACAAAGAGAATGGCCTGTTCCCCTCTGTCCAGCGTCTGCTGCAGGGCCTGGTGTAGACGGCGGCTGAGGATGCTGCGGTTGCCGGCTTGGAGCTCCTGGCGCATGTCCACCAGCTCCAGTTGGGGCAGGGTGGCCGGGATCCCAGCTTGGGGGATGCGCTGCGGCAGGCCCAGCCGGATCCACCGCTGCGGATCCTGCAGATGGGCGGCATAGGTTTCCACCGCTGGGGTTGCACTGCCCAGGACCAGGGGACAACCGGCCAGCTCGGCCCGCCACTCGGCCACCTGACGGGCGTGGTAGCAGGGCTGGGGCTGATCCTGCTTGAAGCTGTCGTCGTGCTCTTCGTCCAAGACGATCAGGCCCAGCTTGGACAAGGGGGCAAACACCGCCGAGCGGGTGCCGATCACCACTTGGGGGGTGGAGGACAGCATCTGCCGCCAGGTGTCGTAGCGCTCGCCTTCCGAGAGGCCGCTGTGGTAGGCCCACACCTGGGATCCCAGCCGCGCCCGAAACCGATCCATCAGTTGCGGGGTAAGGCCGATCTCGGGCACCAGCACCAGCGCCGACCGTCCTTGCTGCAGCACCTGGGCGATCACCTGCAGGTACACTTCCGTTTTCCCAGAACCGGTGACCCCGTGCAGTAAAAACCGCTGGAACCGGCCCAAAGCTTGCCGGATCGCCTCTACCGCCTGGGCCTGGGCGGCCGTCAAGGGCCTGGGCGGATCCCGCCACCCCGGCAGGCTGGCATCTCCCAGCCGCAGCAGTGGGCGCTCGTAGAGGTGGACACGGCCTTTGCGGGCCAACCCCTGCAGAACCGCTCGGCTCACTCCTGCCAGGCGCTCCCACTCGGCGAGCAGCAGCTCTCCCCCCTTCTGCTTGAGGATCTGCAGCGCCTTCTGCTGAGGGAGGCTCAGCCCCTCTGGGGAGTCGTCGGCCAGACTGGCGGCCAGCTGGGTTTTCACCCTGCCCCCCTGTTGCTCCTGCCAAAAGCTCTCCACCCAACCCCGTCGCTGCAGTTCCCGCAGGGCGAGGGCGGCAGTGGGCACCTGCTGTTGCACATAGCGCCAAGACAGCTCCCCCCCTTTGGCCTGAAGCAGCTGCAGCAGGGTTTGGGCAGCCGGCGAACATTCCTCCCCTTCGGCAGGGAGCCTGAGCAAGCGGACACGCCGCTGAGAACGGCTGAGCAAGCCGGGGGGCAATACCGTGCGCACCACCTGGGCCAGAGGGGTGAGGTAATAGTCGGCCACCCGCTGCAGCAGGGGCCAGAATTCTTTGGGCAGAATCCCTTTGGCCACCACCGCCTCGATCTCCCGCACCGACTGCGGATCCACCCCTGCCGGCAGCTCGGAGCGCCAACCCAAGGCCACTGCCCCCGCCATTTGCTGACCAAAGGGTACGCTGAGCAGGTCGCCCGCTTCTGGCGCGGATCCCTCTGGCACACGATAGGTAAAGCAACCCCCCAAATGGGGATGATCCACCCACACTTCCAGCCAGCGGGGAGGAACAGGCTGCAACACGGGATCCCTCACGGACGGGGCAGAAACCTCGGCAGATCGACCGCCCGCTTGCTTGCCCGAGACGGTAGAGGTTGGGCCAGGGGCTGAATTGTGGGCTTGGCAGCAGGGGTTGGAGACAGAGCCTGGCCAAGGGACTCTGTTCGCGTGAGGGCGCTGGAGGTATCGGCCCGAGGTGGGACATCCAAGCCTTTGCGTTCCAAAGCCGCCTTCAAGCTCAGCACATGCATCTGCTGCTGCTCGTATTTTTCTCGGAGAGAGCGGTTTTCTTCCCACAGGGCAGCACGCTCCCCTTGCAGGGCTTTGATCTGCTCTGCTTGCTTCTCCAGTTGCGTGGACAAGGTTGCAATTTCTTCTTGCAGATGGAGAATGGTTGCCTGCGCAGAGCGCAACTGTGGCTGCCAGTCGGGTTGGGCGGCCAACTGCTCCAAGGCAGCCTGCAACTGCCGCTCCATGGCGGAGAGATGCTGCTGGGCTTGGGCGTACTGTTCCTGCAGATGGCGGTGCTCTTGCTGCCAACGGGTAACTTCCGCCTGGGCTTGAGAGAGGGCCACTTGCAGCGCTTCGGCCTGGGCCTGCCACTGCTGTTGAAGCTGTTGCTGCGCCAGGGATCCCTGGCGCAGATGCTCCTGCTGAGCTTGCAAAGCCGCCAATTGAGCTTGGGCTTCGGCCAGGGCTGCTTCTAGCTCTTGCCGTTGTTCCCGCCAGCGCTGCTCGGCCTCGGCTTCCGTCTCGGCATAGCCCGCCAAACGGGCCTCGAGGTGTTCCCGTTGCTCCTGCCAGGCTGCCTGTTGGTCGCTGTACAAAGCCCGCAGGCTGCTCAGCTCCGCCTGAGTTTCGGCAATTTGAGTGCGGGCCAGAGAAAGCTCTGCCTTAAAGCGTTGCAGCATTTCCACCCGCTTTTCCGCCACATCCTGGGCTTCCAGCAGAGAGGCCTGCAGCTCCTGCTGGCGCTGTTCCCATTGACGGCGCTCCTGAGCGTGGGCCAAGCGTAGCTGCTCAATCTGCTCCTGCAGGGCCTCGATATCTTGCCGCTGCCGTTCATTTAGGCGTTGCCGAGCCGCCAGTTGAGCTTCCTGCTCCGAGATCTGCACTTTCTGATCCGCCAAAGCCTGCTGCAACTGTTGCAAGAGGTGCTCCCGCTCCTGCAGCGCCTTTTCTTGTTCGGCCACCTTCTGGCGCAAAGCGCGACATTCCGCTTCCAGGCCAGCATCGGCAGGGGGTTGGGCCTTCCGTTGCAAAAGCTCTGTTTGCTGCTGCTGGCAGGACTGCAATTCCGCCTGAGCCAGTTGACTGCGCAGAGCTTGAACCTCGGCTTCGGCTTTGAGCAGACGGTTCTCCAATTCCTGGCGCTGCCTCAGGGCCAAATGGTGCTCCGTGTTGGGATCCGGTTCCGTTCGCGCAAGTGGGACAGAGTCCTTGGCTGACCAGCCCGCTTGGGCCTCTGGAAGGATGGGATCCGAGTCACCTGAAGAGGGAGCACGCATAGATTGAAGGAGAGATGAAGAAGCGGGAGCAAATGATAAAGTTCCCTGCAGTATAGAGAGATTTTTGGGCGGGTTCAAGCCAGAAGGGTGATCTTGTAAAATCTCCTGCTGCTCCGCACGGCGCGGAGTGCTATCGGCCTGTTTTGGCCGCGCTCTTGCTTCTGAGGTTCCCAAATCCCCGGACTGGGCAGAAGGGCTTGGCTTACTTTTTTTCGGCCGCGAGGCCCGATCCCGACCGGAAGAGGTCTCCCCTTGCTTGGGCGTGCTCTGAGAGTCTGCCACCTTGCCCCCTTTCATCGCCCACAACACCCACCCCCGCCATCACGGACAGATGGCCCCACCATTCTAAACTGAGTCTAAATCTAAATCGACTCGGTCTCAATCCAAGCGTCTCTGCTGAGTGTAGAGGAGTCCCGCCCGTGCTCGGAGCTCCTGGCAGACGCAGGTCGGCCTCATCGTTGCAGGGGCAAATGCGAGGACTCGCTTCCACTGGCCCGAACAGGGCGGCCAGAGAGCCTGTGGAAAACCGTCTTATCTTTGTCCTTTCTTTTGCGATACTGCTAGGGGTGATGTTGAGAATGACAGCACGATGGCGATGCAAAATGGAGCCAGGGATCCGCTTCAACTTCCTCAACGGCAGACAAACTCGGCGGGATCCCAGTTGTGCCTTGCCTGTTCTGCTCCCTGTGGCCTACTGTTGAGCCTGCTCTGGGTTGTCCCTGCTCTTGCTCAGCCGGAATCTCCCAGCTCTGCTGCCTTTGCTCTGCCCAACAGCCGCGAAATCCTCACCCCCCCCGGGCGGGGGGGGGGGGGGCGGGGGGGGCGGCCCGGGGCCCCCCCCCCCGGCGGCAAACGGCGGCTCCGGCGGTGGGAGCAGTTTCGCAGCTGTACTCGTGGGTAATGGCGCAGGCAGCGCATGGATACAGTGCTATCTCTCGGCAGGCCAGGCGGGTACTGGCGGTCCCGGCGGTCCCGGCGGACAAGGGGGCGCAGGGGGACTCGGCGCCGGCCCCTGTGTCGCCTTCGATGGCGGATGCAATGCCGGCACCGGCGGCAAAGGCGGAAAAGGCGCCCGGGGCGGTAACGGCGGCCAAGGCGGCAACGGTCTCCCCGGCCAGGCCCAACCCCTCCTGCAAACCGGTACACCACCCATCCTCACCGAGGTTACCTTTAACCTTAGCGCGCAACCTACCATCGAAGTCGGTACCGCACACTGTACCGGCGTGGACATCAACTTCTCTGGCGCCGCCCCCGGAAGCTTCACCAGCCTCGGAGCAGATGCCTCTCCCACCAGCCTCCCCACTAACACCGGCACAGCCCAGTACACTGCACCCGGCGCCAAAGACCTGACCTTCGCTGGGCAGAACTACCCCCGCTTCTGGACTATACTGATCAGCCCAGACCAGATCAGCCTGCAAATCTTGCCGCGGGAAGACACTTTTTGCGCAGGGACCGTCACGCTCTTCAGTTCTGAGGCTTTCGCCCTGGCGTATGAGTGGACTGTCACGCAGAATGGGCAGCCCGTTCCCTTCCAGACGAACCGCGATACAGTGCGGTTTATCGCGCAGGTGGGGCGCTATACGATTCGCCTAAGAGTCCAAACACTATGTTGTGGGTGGGTCGGCCCCGTGGAGAAGGAAATCACGGTGATAGAGGCGCCGGTGATTCGGGCCACAGGGGCAGCTGGCTGTTTCCCGCTCTTACTACAGGCGGAGCTGGTAAGTGGGGGGGCAGGAGGCACTTTCGTCTGGTACGATTCCCGGGGTGACTCCGTGGGGGCGGGGGCGCAGTTAATACTGCCGGGGCCGGTGGCCGACTCCACGTACTCGGTAGAATACCGAGTGGGCTCATGTGGGTCGAGTCGGGTTTCGGTGTCTGTCCAGGGGGTGCCTACGCCTGTGCTAACGGGAGTCTCCGCTACGCCACCGCTGCAGCCAGCCCCAGAAGGGCCAGTCAATATAGACTTCACGGCACTTTATCAGGCGCCGGCAAACAGCCCGGTAAACTTTACCTGGTTTTTTGGCGATGGCGGCCAGTATAGTAGCGCCCAGCCGCAAGCCGCACACTTGTACAGCCCCGGCGTTTATACGCTGACTCTGATTGCCGCGATAGGAGATTGCCGAGATACACTAACCGTCACGGTGGAGGTGCTCGGGAGTCGCCAGCTTATCATCCCGAATGTATTTACCCCCAACGGAGATGGTATCAACGACGTCTGGACTCCTGTTGGCGCCGGCATCCGACGCATGGACATTCGGATTTACGACCGGTGGGGCAAGATTTTGTACCAGGGGGCGGGGCCTTGGCGGGGCGAGGAAGCGATTGAGGGTGTCTACACGTATGTGGTGGATGTGGAGTTCCTCGATGGCTCTCGGGTGAATCGGGCTGGTACGGTTACGCTTTTGCGGTAGGGATTCTGCGGCATAAGTATCCCGGGCTTACCCTTGGCGACGGAGAGGAAGGAACGGCAGGGGGGCTCTTCACGCTTCCCGTCTGCCTGAGGAGCACCAAGAGCCTTTTACGCAGGACCAGGGTCATAGCCAGTACCGCCGAGCAGCTTTTTCTGCCCTCTCCTGATAGGGTAGAAGTCCGGGAAGGGGGGCAAAGATGCCGCAGCTTAGCAGGGACGCGAAGAGCCCTGGATGTGAATGGAATTTCCTACCTTTGCCCCCGCTGTGAAGAGCCTACCATTTTACAAAACCCCGATGACTCCGCCGCAGGGGCGGGTGCGGGAGTGGCTTCTCGTGGATGCAACTGGGCAGCCGCTGGGACGTCTGGCCAGTCGGATAGCTTCCTATCTGCGTGGCAAGCACAAACCTAACTTCGCGCCGCATTGGAACCTCGGGGCCGCCGTCGTCGTCGTCAATGCCGAAAACGTCGTCCTCACCGGTAAAAAGGCTACACAAAAAGTCTACATTCGCCATACGGGCTACCCGGGCGGGCAGCGGCACATTCCGATTACCCGGATGCAGCCCGAAGCGGTCATCCGCCACGCCGTCAAGGGCATGCTCCCAAAAAACAAGCTCCAAGAGCGCATGCTCCGCAATCTGTACATTTATGTAGGGCCGTCGCATCCGCACCAGGCCCAGAACCCTAAACCCGTTGTGCTATGAATCCGACCTTGGCCGGATACACACATACCATAG
>NZ_JANSIF010000022.1:0-43419 GCF_047461935.1 Synechococcus sp. R55.4
TGTTTGGAAACAAACAGAATGCTATCGCTGCATAGTTGAACAGTGATGTTCAGCAGTGTTCAGCGTAAATGTATCAGCCCTGTCTTGAGCGCAATTATAGCCACTACTTCCCGTTCCTCCGGGCAGAACTGGGTCAAGTCTGCCTACGACCGCAGGCCGATTCCCGACCACTGCACGCAATGACGGCCCTGCTCATCCTTCAGGGATCCATCGCGGCGGTAGGAAAAGAAATCTTGGGGTTGGCTGAGGGTGCAATGGGGGCTGACGGCAATGTGTTCAGGGGGGATCCCTTTGGCTTGGGCTTGGGCACCGTTGACCCAGCGCAGATCCAGGCGAACCTTGCCAGGCAGAGGATCGGGCAAGAGAGCAGCGCGGGCATCCAGCCCTAGGGGTAGGCTTTGCAGCACCTGCTCCGCCACCTCCTCTGACACCTGATAGACCGACCCCGAAATGGAAGGCCCGATGGCCACGCGGATCCCAGCAGCAGGGATCCCCGCCCGGAGAAACTCCTGCAGCACCTTGGACAAGATCCCCGCAGCAGTGCCTCTCCACCCGGCGTGAATGGCCGCCACCCATTCTCGACTGGCCACCAAAATCGGCACACAGTCAGCGGTGCAGACCCAGGCAGAATCCCCTTGGCGGCGGGCAATGACCGCATCCGCCTGAGAACGGGTAGAGATCCCTTGACCAGCAGAGCAGTCCTGCTCTCGTTTGTGTCCAAAGGTTTCGGTGATCCCATCTGCCCAAACCCAGTTGCAGCCATGCACCTGATGGCCCCACGCGGCCTGTTCAGGGGGCAGTTGCAGCCGGGCGGCCAACTGAGATGGGGGATGGGGATGACCTTGGCGAGAGCCAAAAGCGTGAGGCCACTCCGCCAAAAGCTGACACTCCAGCCAGCGCCATCTCTCTGCCTGCTGCCAAACCCACAAGGCGGAGCCACTCATCGGCGGGAGCTACCCGGACCAGCAATCGGCGGGGATCCTTGAGACCGATGTTGGGCGTGGAGATGACCCACCCGCTCTTCCAAACACATCTTCAGCTCAGCAGGGTTAAACAGCATCGGCAAAAAATGAATGCTTTTGGTTTCTCGGAAAAAGAACAACACCGGCAGCGGCGGCCAGAAAATTTGCCAATCCTGCCACTCGCTGTAGGGAAACTCGCGGATGCGCTTGGAGCCGCTGTAGACCTGCAGCGCCGTCCTGGTAAAGGCCAGCCCGATCAGAGAGGTCTGCACCATCAAAAACAGGCCGAACAGACCCACCCCCAGCCCCGCCCAAAGCGAAAGCCAGAACAACGGTACCGCCAAAGCCAACACCGACAGGCTGAGGCGAAAATCCGGAGTCAATAGATGGGCAGAATTGGGCCTGATCATGCCCCACTCCTCCTCTCAGGGATCCCAGCCCCATTCTAGGCTGCCTCGGCGACTCTTCAGAAGTTAGAAGATTGGGAAAAAAGGAGATAGTAAATGATAAACTCCAGAGTTCCGCAGGTTTACAGATCAGAACCGGCAAGACGACCCCCATCTACCCAAATGCGCCCTTGGGAAAACCGGCATAATACGGATATAACGAGTGCTTACTGCTAACCTGCACAACCCGTTGGGTCTCTCCATGCCTATCGATCCTCTCTCTCTGATGCCAGAGGAGCCAACCACTCAGATTCCCTCAGAAGTCTACGAGCGCGGATCCCAGGCCGGGCCGGTTGGGGCCTTTCTGACGGTGCTCAGCGGTGCCAATGTGGGCATGACGTTTCCCTTGGCAAGGGGTGGGGTTTTGGGGCGCAGCCACTGCGCGGATATCCAGCTCTTGGATCACGCCGTCTCCCGGCAGCACTGTCGGCTGGAGAGAGAAGATGAAGGTTATGTTCTCACCGACCTGGAGAGCCTCAACGGCACATATGTTAACGGCGAGCGCGTCAGCCGCGTTCTCCTGAAGGATGGAGATTACATTCAAGTGGGGGCCAGCACCCTCAAGTTTGCCTACTACAACGCGGCAGAAGAAGCCTTCTTTTTGCAAATGGCCACTGCTGCCCTCTATGACCCGCTAACCGGTCTGTATAACCGACGTTTTTTCCTGAAGCAACTGGAGCTGGAGATCCCCTTTGCTCTTCGCCATCAAATTCCTCTCCACGTGCTCTATCTGGATTTGGATGGGTTTAAGCAAATCAACGACCGCTGGGGGCACTGGGCTGGGGATCAAACCTTAATCCAGGTGGCGCGGCGATTGCAAGCTCACGTTCGCCAAGACGATCTGGTGGCCCGCTTGGGGGGCGATGAGTTTGCCCTGCTGGTGCGCGGGATCCCAAACCCGCAAATCTTGGGGCTGACAGAACGCTTGCGGCAGGCCGTCCAGTCCCTGTCGGTGCAGGTGGAAGCGGAGATCATCTCCCTGAGCTGCAGCGTGGGCATCGCCTCTCTGCTGGAGCTGGAAGAAGGAACTGACCCACAAAGTCTGCTGGCTGCTGCCGACAAAGCCCTCTACCGGGCCAAAGCTGAGGGGGGTAACCGAGAGACTTTGCTGTAGCTCGAGGCCACCTGTTGGGGTTCAGGATCCCTCTACCAAGCTGGCATAGGCTTCGGCACTCATGGTGTCCTCGAGATCTTCGGGGTTGGCAATGCGCACCTTGATCAGCCAGCCATCGCCATAGGGATCGTCGGCAAGGCTTTCGGGGCTCTCCACCACCGCTGTATTCACGGCCACCACCTCTCCAGAAAGAGGGGCATAGAGATCTTCGACGGCTTTGACCGATTCCACCGAGCCAAAGCTTTCCCCTTTTTCAATCTCTGTCCCTTCTTCGGGCAAGCCCACGAAAACGATATCCCCCAGTTGATCGACGGCATAAGCTGTGATCCCAATCACCGCAATATCATCCTCGACATGGATGTACTCGTGGGTGTCCACGTAGCGCAGATGGGATGGATAGTCCAGGGCCATGCCGGTTCTCCCATAAACTCAGTGGATTATTCTAGGGTGAACTCTCGGAGATGGTAAAGGGCGGATCCCAAGCCCGGCCCGCTAGAGAAACTCCATCAGCAGCCGATTGACCGTTTGCGGAGCTTCCTGCTGCGCCCAGTGGCCGCATTCGGGGATGTACTCCTTGCGCAGGCCGTTGGGGAAAAAGGGATCCATCCCCTCAGTTAGCTCGCGGCTGAGGGCAAAGTCTTCTTCTCCCCAAATCAGCAGGGTAGGGGCGAGGATTTGCCGCATGGGCTGCAAAAACAGGTTCTGCAAAGTGGGCAGGTTAAACAGCTGGCGGTAGTAGTTGAGGGCAGAGGTGAGAACCTTGGGTTTGGAGAGGGCCTCTTGGTAGAGCTTGAGGTCGTGGCGGGTGAAGGCGCTTTTGCGCACCGAGGTTTCCTGGAAAATGCGGCGCACCCAATCTCCCAAATCCCACTGCAGCACCCACTCTGGCAGCCAAGGCAATTGAAAAAAGAACAGGTACCAACTGCGGCGCAGTTGATCCAAGTTGCTCAAGAATTCCCGGCGAAAGCAGGCCGGATGGGGAGAATTGAGGACGGCCAGCTTGCGAATCTCCTCAGGAAAAAATTGCGCCCAGTGCCAGGCAATGGCTCCCCCCCAATCGTGGGCTACGACCACCGCCCTCTGAGCCCCAAAGTGGCTCAGCAAGCCGCGAATATCCTCAGTAAGGGTATCCAAGTCGTAGCCGTGATCCGGTTTGTCGGAATCGTTGTAGCCGCGCATGTCGGGTGCCACCACGCGAAACCGCTGCGCCAACACCGGAATCTGATGCCGCCAGGAGTACCAAAACTCCGGGAAACCGTGCAACAAGATCGCCAGCTCCCCTTCCCCTTGGGTGACGTAGTGCAGTTGAATGCCATTGGTAAGGGCATACCCGTGCTGCCAGGTTCCCATTTTGGCAGCTACCTCAGGAGGAAGGCGGGGGATCCCTGCTTCTGCCATGTCGTCTGCTCTCGAGCTAACCCATGATTTGGTATCCACCCATACTAACCTTTGTCGCCGGTCTTCCCTTTGCCGGCGCAGGCTTTTTGAGAGGCATCCTACGAAGAAAGCTTAAGAGAAAGTCTGCGGGTGAACAGATTAGATGAACACTAGCGCAGAAGGCCAAAGCCCAACATCCCCGCAAAGCGTTGCCATTTTGGGAGCCGGGGCTTGGGGAAGTACCCTGGCGATGCTGGCTCAGGGGCAAGGGCACCGGGTGCGGGTTTGGAATCGCCGCAAGGGCCTGGATTTGGCAGAAGTGCTCCAGGGATCCCAAATCCTCATCTCAGCCGTCTCTATGGCGGGGGTGCGCCCTGTGGTGGAAGCGGTGCGCCAAGTGGGGATCCCGCCGCAGGCAATTTTGGTCTCGGCCACCAAAGGGTTGGATCCACTGCAGCTTCTGACCCCTACCCAAATTTGGGGGGCCACCTTCCCGGAGCAGCCCCTGGTGGTGCTTTCGGGGCCCAACCTCTCGGCGGAGATCCGTCAAGGCTTGCCGGCAGCAGCAGTGGTGGCCAGCCGGGATCCCTGGGCCGCTGTGCAGGTGCAGTATGCCCTTTCTTCAGAGCGGTTCCGCCTCTACACCAGCAGTGACCCGTTGGGGGTGGAGCTGGGTGGCACTCTGAAAAATGTCATTGCCATCGCTGTTGGCGTGTGTGATGGCTTGCAACTGGGGGCCAATGCCCGTGCGGCTCTGGTTACCCGCGGCCTGGCAGAGATGATCCGGGTGGGATCCAAGCTGGGGGCACGGGCAGAAACCTTCAACGGCCTGTCGGGGTTGGGGGATCTGCTGGCCACCTGTCACAGTTCCCTCAGTCGCAACTACCGGGTGGGCTACGGGCTGGGCCAGGGCAAGCCTTTGTCGCAGATTTTGGCCGAAATGGAGGGTACTGCCGAGGGCGTTTACACAGCTCCGGTCGTTGTAAAAATTGCCGCCCAACACGGGATCCCCGTGCCCATTACTCAAGAGGTTCACCAGTTGCTGCAAGGGCAGACCACTCCCACCGCCGCTCTCGCCCGCCTGATGGAACGACAACTGACCTCAGAATAGGCTGCCCTCCCCCCCGGCCCCTCTCCCAAAGGAGGAGAGGAGTTTGGGCTACCTGGCATAACCGCAAATCTACGGACAAGGAAAGTTGTCCCTCACGCTACCAGGATTTTTGCAGAGCCGTGGGATCCCAGAATGAGCGATTTGGCGGAGTTTTTTTCCTCAGGGTTTCCCTACACTGCCCCTATAGTTCTTTTACTTGCTCCTGCATCAACTCGGATCTCTGTTGCTCCGGGAAGTGGATAGTGGGCCCGACAGGCTGGGCTGGGTTTTTGCTTGCTTTTTTACAAAGTTATGTCCAAACGCATCTTGGTGATTGAAGACGAACCCTCCATCCGTACCTACCTGCAGAAGGTGTTGCAAAGAGCGGGGTACGACGCGGTGGCGGCCACCGATGGAGAGGAGGGTTTGCAGATGGTGCGCACGCTGATGCCGGACTTGGTGTTGTGCGATGTGGTGATGCCCAAGCTGAACGGCTATGGGGTGCTGGATGCTCTGAGATGGGATCAGTCCACGGCTCACATCCCCTTCGTCTTTCTCTCCTCGAAAATCTCTCCCGAAGAGATTGAACAGGGGTTATGCTTTGGCTCCGATGCCTATTTGACAAAGCCCGTTGACCAAAAACACCTGTTGAAAGCCGTTGCTGCCCAATTGTCTTGAGTTGACCGCCTTCCGCATACCCGAACGGTCGGCTGGAAACTCAGGGGCAATCAATCGTGTTGATTAACTGGAGACATTCCCCTGGTGCTCCCACTGGATCCCCAGAGCGTTGACGAGGGTGTTAACAGGCCCGAGCCTTCTGCCGTTGTCGCTGTTGGCGTTCTAGAGCTTCAAACAGGGCTTGAAAATTGGCTTCGCCAAAGCCTGTGGCTCCACCCAACCGTTGGATGACCTCGAAAAAAAACGTGGGCCGACCAAACAGAGGCTGAGTGAAGGTTTGCAACAACAGGGGGGGGTGTGGGGAATCAGAAGCAGGCAAGGTGGCATCCAAAAGGAGCTGCTGCTCCACCAAGTCGTGCCAGGAGATGGCGGGGGGCAACCCACCAGAACGGAGTATTGCTCCAGAAGCCAGCTCCCTTGCCAGGTTTGTGTAATACTCCGACGGCACCTGCAGAAAGTTTACGCCCCCCTGTCGCAGCCGGCGCACACCGGCAACGATATCCGAGCTATGCAACGCCGCATGTTGCAGGCCAGGGCCATGATGGGCATCCAAAAACTCCTGGATCTGGGAAGCGGCACAGGTGGGCTCGTTGATGGCCAACTGGATCCCGGCTTCAGGATCTCCCACCACCACACTTTCTAGGCCAGAGGTGTTGGTGCGGATGCTATAGCGATACAGAGACCGCCAACCCAGCACCTGCCCATACCAATCTGCCGCTGCCTGCAGGGATCCCCGCTCCACGTTCAATACCAGGTGATCCCAGTGGGAAAACAAGTTCTCCTCGGCAGGGGCTGAATCGGGGATCCCTGAGCTGGGGATCAAAGAATGCCTGAGTCCATAAGGAGTGCGCAGGCACAGAGCAGGGCAGCCTTCGTCTTCTGCCGGGATCCACTCCACTTGGGCTCCTCGCCTCTGCAAAAGCTCTGCCAAGCCCAACAGCTCTTGCTCCTCCACCGCCAAGGCCACATCCACCACGCCAGGGGAATGTTGCTGCAAATGGCGATCCACCTCATCCCCGGCGTGAGCCGGCTGAGATAGGCGCAAGCGCAGGGATCCCTGACGCAGACAGAGGGTACTGCCGAGCTGTCCTTCCATTCGGAAGCCCCAAACCTGACAAAAGTGTTCCTGCCAACGGGGCAGATCCCAAAGATAGAAGTGCAGGTGATGGATCCCTTGGACGATTCGATTGGACTGGTTCATAGAGCAAGGCACTGCTAACGCGAACGTCGAGTGTCCTGACGTTCTCACGGCAACAGGCGACCTGGGCCGCCCTACCTCAGCATAGGCCCGCCATTTGCCGATGGAAAAGCGTAAAACAACATTAAGAAGGCATTAAGACAGTGTTAAAAAATAGGATAAAAATAAGATTAAAAAACCACGCGACCGAAAATATCCTCAGAGCGCAAGGGACTAAAATTAAATCAGGCGAGGTGTATTTAGAACGCCCAAAAAAGAAACAGAGGAGTTGCTAAAAGCCCTTCGTAGGATCCCTGGAAGCCTTGCAGAGATTGGGTAGTTCTTTGGCTCTTTTTTAAGCCTGCGTGGGGCAAAGGCCGGGGTGCTGCCTCGCTCTGTCGATAGATTATCAGGCGTAATAGCCGGGAGGATTGTTATGGTTGCCAGTGTGCAGCGTTCTGTAGCATCACCTACAGAATTGAAGGCGGAACCAAGGACAGGATCCAACGCAGCCGGTCAAAAAGTTTTGAGCGATTTTGCGCCGGGATCCTGGCAGCGCTGCATCGATGTCAGAGACTTTATTCAACGGAATTACACCCCCTACACCGGCGATGAAACCTTTTTAGCTGCAGCCACCGAGCGCACCCAGCGGCTGTGGGCCAAGGTCAAGGATTTGATGGCTCTGGAGCGAGAGCGAGGGATCCTAGATGCCGATACTGCCGTTCCCTCTACCATCACCAGCCACGCCCCTGGCTATATCGACCCAGAGCTGGAACAAATTGTGGGGCTGCAGACGGACAAACCCCTGAAGCGGGCCATCATGCCCTTTGGCGGCATCCGCGTGGTGGAGTCTTCCCTCAAAGCCTATGGCTACGAGCTGGATCCCCGCACCAAGGAAATTTTTACCCAGTACCGCAAAACCCACAACGACGGCGTTTTTGATGCTTACACCGAAGAGATGCGCCGCTGCCGCCGCTCCGGGATCATCACCGGCCTGCCCGATGCCTACGGTCGGGGTCGCATCATTGGGGACTACCGGCGGGTGGCCCTCTACGGGGTGGATCGGCTCATCGAAGACAAGCAGGCCCAAAAAGCCAGTCTAGACCTGGACACGATGGACGAAGAGACCATCCGCCTGCGGGAGGAGCTCTCCGAGCAGATTAAGGCCCTACAAGAGCTGAAAGAGATGGGATCCCGCTACGGGTTTGACCTGGGCCGTCCGGCGGCCAACGCCCGCGAAGCCATCCAATGGCTGTACCTGGCCTACCTGGCAGCCGTCAAGGAGCAAAACGGGGCGGCCATGTCCTTGGGGCGGGTGTCCACCTTCCTGGACATCTACATCGAGCGGGATCTGCAGGCCGGGATCCTCACCGAGGAAGAGGCCCAGGAGCTCATTGACCACTTTGTTATGAAGCTGCGCATGGTCAGGTTTTTGCGCACGCCCGAGTACAACGAGCTATTCAGCGGGGATCCCACCTGGGTTACCGAGTGCATCGGCGGCATGGGCCTGGATGGGCGGCCTTTGGTTACCAAAACCAGCTTCCGCATGCTGCATACCCTCTACAACCTTGGCCCAGCGCCCGAGCCCAACTTGACCGTGCTCTGGTCGGAGCGGCTGCCGGAAGCCTTCAAGCGCTACTGCGCCAAGGTCTCCATCGAAACCAGCTCCATCCAGTACGAAAACGACGATCTGATGCGCCCCTACTGGGGAGATGACTACGGCATTGCCTGCTGCGTGTCGGCCATGCGCATCGGCAAGCAAATGCAGTTCTTTGGGGCGCGGGTGAACTTGGCCAAGTGCCTGCTCTATGCCATCAACGGCGGTCGGGATGAGATCTCCGGCGAGCAGGTGGCTCCTGCTTTCGCCCCCATCACCGCCGATGTCCTGGACTACGACGAGGTGTGGCCGCGCATGGCGCAGATGATGGCCTGGCTGGCCAAGACCTACGTCAACACCATGAACATCATCCACTACATGCACGACAAGTACTGCTACGAGCGCCTGGAGATGGCCCTCCACGACCGGGACGTGCTGCGCACCATGGCCTTTGGGTTGGCCGGCCTGTCGGTAACAGCCGACTCCCTATCCGCCATCAAATACGCGCGGGTACGGGCCATCCGGGATGAGCGGGGCCTAGTGGTGGATTACGCGGTGGAGGGCGACTTCCCCAAATACGGCAACAACGACGACCGAGTTGACTCCATTGCGGTGCAACTGGTGCAGACCTTCATGGCCGAGCTGCGCAAGCACAAGACCTACCGCAATGCCATCCCCACCCAGTCCATCCTCACCATCACCTCCAACGTGGTCTACGGCAAGAAAACCGGCAACACCCCCGACGGGCGGCGAGCGGGCGAGCCCTTTGCCCCAGGGGCCAACCCCATGCACGGCCGGGACACCAAGGGAGCGGTGGCGTCGCTGGCTTCGGTGGCCAAGCTGCCCTACGACGACGCTCTGGATGGGATCTCCAACACCTTCTCGATTGTGCCGGCGGCCCTAGGTCGCACAGCGGAGGAGCGGGTTGCCAATCTAGTGGGGCTGCTGGATGGCTACATGCGGGATGGCGGTTTCCACCTCAACGTCAATGTTCTCAACCGCGAGACCCTGCTGCATGCCATGGAGCACCCGGAGCTCTACCCACAGCTCACCATCCGGGTTTCCGGCTATGCGGTGAACTTCATCAAGCTCACCCGCGAGCAGCAACTGGATGTCATTAACCGCACGTTCCATCAACACTGCTAAAAGACCAGCCTGGGGATCCCTGAAGTCCGCCCATACCGGGGTCGATGGAAGGGATCCCCCATCGATAACCGAGGAGGCCCGATGATCATGACTGTTTGTAGCGCTGCGGATCTGGTCAGCCAGTATGCCTCAGGACGGCGCGATTTTCGGGAGATCGATTTGCAGGGGGCTGAGCTGCAGGGGATCCATTTGGCCGGTGCCGATCTCAGCTATGCCGATTTCAGTGGGGCCAACTTGGCGGGGGCTAATTTGCGGGGGTGCGATCTCAGTTTTGCCGACTTCAGCGGAGCTAACCTATCGGGAGCCGATTTGCGGGGATGTCTCCTCTTTGGCAGCGATTTTCGAGGGGCGCTCTTAGAAGGAGCCTTGTTGGATCACGCAGATTTCGATGCCTATACCCATTTCCCGAAGGATTTCGATCCCAAGGCCCACCGCCTGCACGGCATCACGGTGGATACCTCCGTGCCTAGCCCACACGACCCATCGGTCTGAGCTGGGTGGGATCCCCAAGCTGCCCTTTCGGCTTTTTATCCCCCTTTCTCCCTTCCAGCCAGGATAGCAGCGGTCTAGCTAAAAGACCCTAGGGATCTAAAAAAATCTAGTCCCAACCTAATCCAAAGAGAAATGGAAACTGTGTTCTATTTAACCTGAGTTAGCAATCTGGAAGAAAACCTCAAGATTGATTGATATTTTGCAAAAGTCATCCAGGATAAAAGTATGGATACCGTTATGAACCCCCTGACACCAATTGCTGGGCGCATTCACTCGGTGGAAACCTGTGGCACCGTCGATGGGCCAGGAATCCGCTTCGTAATTTTTACACAGGGTTGTCCACTTCGCTGTTTGTATTGCCACAACCCTGACTGTCGGGATCCGGAGGCGGGACAGCTTGTTACGGTTGAGTCTTTAATTGCCGAGATCCAACGTTACAAGAATTACTTGCGAGGGGGGGGAGTTACGGCTACCGGGGGAGAGCCTTTGCTGCAACCTGACTTCGTGGCCGAGATCTTCCGTCGCTGCCATGAGTTGGGCTTGCACACGGCTTTGGATACCTCTGGCTATGTTCAACTGGAAGCGGCAAAACCTGTGTTGGATCATACAGATTTGGTGTTGCTCGATATCAAGTCTTATCTGCCGGAGCTGTATCGAAAGGTTACCGGCGTCTCGCTAGAACCCACTCTTAATCTGGCCCGCTATTTAGACCAGATCCACAAGCCTACCTGGATTCGTTTTGTGCTGGTTCCCGGCTTGACGGATCCCGAGGAAAACATTAAGGGTCTGGCCGAGTTTGTGGCCACCTTATCCAACGTGGAGCGAGTGGAAGTTTTGCCCTTTCACAAGATGGGGGAATACAAATGGCAGCAATTGGGATTGCCTTACACCCTCGCCGATGTCAATCCACCCACACCCGAACAGGTGAATCACGCCTTACAAATCTTTCGGGATCAAGGACTGGTGGCTATTTGACAATTCTGCAGTTGCGGCTTGGGTCAGCATAGCCAGGTCACGCTTAGATCCGAAGTGATTCACAGTTAATCTCTGCACCGTCTCCAGATTGGCCCTGAGCTGACTGGAATCCAAGTTGATCCCCAGGCTAACTTTACGGACTCTATGTGAACTGAAGAATACCCCAAGAGGAGGGATCCCCAATGGAAGTTTGCGTCACCTACCGCGATGGTGTTCAGTTCCAAGCGGAAAGCCGAGGGCACCGCATTCTCAGCGACCAGCCTTTGGACAATCACGGTCGAGATCAGGGAATGACGCCGCCGGAATGGTTTCTGGCTTCTCTGGGCGCCTGTGTTGGTTTTTATGCCGTCAAATATCTGGAAGCTCGGCAGTTGGATCCCAGTGGACTAGAGGTGGTGGTCACGGCGGAGAAAGTTGAGCATCCGGCTCGCCTAGACAACATTCACATTCGTGTAAAAACTGGGATCCCGCTGGACGGAAGGCATCAAAAGGGGCTGGAAAAAGCAGTTGATGCCTGCATCATTCACAATACGCTCACCCATCCCCCCACCCTGACCACCGAAATCCAAGTTCCTGCTCCTGTTGGCGCCTAGATTGCCATTCGGGTTATTCGACTATTTCCAACTATCCGATTGTCAATTGTTCCTATCGTCTAAGTCTTGATGAGTTTTGGAGGGATCCACCGATGCCAGTAACCAATCTAGCCGAGCTGGAAACCTTGATCCAGCAGGTGAAGGCTGCCCAAGCTGAATATGCAACTTTCACCCAAGAACAGGTAGACCGGATTTTTCACAGAGCCGCTCTGGCTGCCAACAACGAACGGATCCCGCTGGCCAAGCTGGCGGTACAGGAAACCGGCATGGGTATTGTGGAGGACAAGGTGATCAAAAATCACTTTGCCTCGGAATACATTTACAACAAATACAAACACGAGAAAACCTGCGGGGTTATCGAGCGGGATGAGAGCTTTGGCTACGAGCGCATTGCTGAACCAGTAGGGCTTTTGGCAGGTATTGTGCCGGTAACCAACCCTACCTCGACGACAATTTTCAAGGCTCTGATCACCCTCAAAACCCGCAACGGCATTATCTTTTCCCCTCATCCCCGCGCCAAAAAATGTACTATTGCCGCAGCCAAAGTGGTTAAGGAAGCCGCCGAGGCAGCGGGTGCTCCCGTGGGGCTCATTGGCTGGATCGATGAGCCCACCATCGAGCTGTCCCAGGCTTTGATGCAGCATCCTGAGGTGAAGCTGATCTTGGCTACCGGCGGGCCTGGCATGGTTAAAGCGGCCTACTCTTCGGGCCACCCGTCTTTGGGGGTGGGAGCGGGCAATACCCCGGCAGTGATCGATGCCAGTGCCGATATTCCCATGGCTGTCAGCTCGATTTTGTTGAGCAAGACCTTCGACAACGGCATGATCTGTGCCTCAGAACAGGCAGTGGTGGTGGTGGATGCCATCTACGAGCAGGTCAAGGCCGAGTTCGGCCATCGGGGGGCCTACATTTTGGATCCGGAACAAATCGAAGCCGTGCGCCGCATCCTTCTCAAAGACGGTCGCCTCAATCCGGCCATTGTGGGCCAGTCGGTGCAGACCATCGCTGCCCTGGCCGGTATCCAGGTACCCGAAGGCACCAAACTGCTGATTGGGGAAGTGGAGAAGGTGGGGCCGGAGGAGCCCTTCTCCTACGAAAAATTGGCCCCTGTTCTGGCCCTCTACCGCGCCAACGATTTCCACAGCGCCGTAGATGTTGCTGTCCAACTGGTCAATTTCGGCGGGCGGGGACACACCTCTGTTTTGTACACAGATCCCGCCAATCGGGACGATATTGCCTACTTTGAAAATGCCCTGCAAACCGGTCGAGTCTTGATCAACACTCCCTCTTCACAAGGGGCCATTGGGGATCTCTACAACTTCAAGCTAGATCCCTCTCTGACTTTGGGCTGTGGCACTTGGGGAGGCAATTCGATCTCCGAGAATGTGGGGCCGCGCCACCTGCTCAACATTAAAACGGTAACCCAACGTCGGGAAAACATGCTCTGGTTTCGGATCCCGCCCAAGGTTTACTTCAAGCCCGGATGTCTGCCTATTGCTCTGCGGGAATTGGCCGGCAAAAAACGCGCCTTTTTGGTGACCGATAAGCCGCTCTTTGAGTTGGGCATATTGCATCCCATCACCCAGGTTTTGGATGAGATTCGCGTGAGCTGGGATGTGTACCACGATGTAGAGCCGGATCCCACCCTCAGCAACGTCAATCGCGGTCTGGAGCAGTTGCGCCAGTTTCAACCGGATGTGATTATTGCGGTCGGTGGGGGATCCCCGATGGATGCGGCCAAGGTGATGTGGCTGATGTACGAGCAGCCCCAGGTGGAGTTTGATGGCTTGGCGATGCGCTTTATGGACATCCGCAAGCGGGTTTACGAGCTGCCGCCACTGGGGCAAAAAGCTCAGCTCATCTGCATCCCCACCACTTCCGGCACGGGATCCGAGGTGACGCCCTTTGCCGTAGTGACCGATGACCGGGTGGGGATCAAATACCCCCTGGCGGACTACGCCCTCACCCCCACCATGGCCATTGTGGATCCGGATCTCACCTTAAAGATGCCCAAGAAGCTAACGGCTTACGGCGGCATCGATGCCCTCACCCATGCTCTGGAAGCCTATGTGTCGGTGATGGCCAGCGACTTTACCGATGGGCTGGCCCTGCAGGCCATCAAGCTCCTGATGACCTACCTGCCGCGGGCCTACGAGAAGGGCGCCGAGGATCCCGAAGCGCGGGAAAAAGTCCACTACGCCGCCACCATTGCCGGCATGGCCTTTGCCAACGCCTTTTTGGGGGTGTGCCACTCCCTGGCCCACAAGCTGGGATCCACCTTCCATCTGCCCCACGGCCTGGCCAATGCCCTGATGATTACCCACGTCATCCGCTACAACGCCACCGACGCCCCCTTTAAGCAGGCCATTTTTCCCCAATACCGCTATCCCAACGCCAAGCACCGCTATGCCGAGATTGCCGATTACCTGCAGTTGGGCGGGACCAATGACGATGAAAAGGTCATGCACCTCATTGAGGCCATCGAGGAGCTCAAGCGGAAGCTGGGGATCCCGGCCAGCATTCGCGAGGCCCTTAGCGAGAGCGAGCAGGCGTTCTACGACCGTCTGGAAGCGATGGCGGAGCAGGCTTTTGACGACCAATGCACCGGCGCCAACCCCCGCTACCCCCTCATCCAGGATATGAAGGAGCTGTACGTCTTGGCCTATCGGGGCTGCCGGGTGGATTCTGCCCTCTACCACCAGCCGGAACCAGTGTTGGCCTAAGGAGTAGGGTATGTGGCAACGACTGGATCCCAGTGTGGATATCTGGAGGGCCCGATCCCATCCCCTGAATCCCATTTTTCTGCCCCGTTCGGTGGCGGTGGTGGGGGCCACGGAGCGGGAGGGCAGCGTGGGGCGGACGGTGTTGTGGAACCTCATTAGCCACCCCTTTGGCGGCACGGTTTACCCGGTCAATCCCAAGCGGCACCAGGTGTTGGGGATCCGGGCCTACGAGCGGCTGTCCGCTCTGCCGGAGCCGGTGGATCTGGCCATTATCGCCATTCCGGCAGCGGGGGTGCCCAAGGTGGTACAGGAGTGCGTAGAAGCCGGGGTCAAGGGCGCCATTGTTCTTTCAGCAGGCTTCAAGGAAACGGGCCCTGCTGGCTGGGAGCTGGAGAAGCAAATTCAGCAGACTATCCAATCGCGTCAGCGGGACGGAGTCCTTGGGAAGCTGCGCTTGATTGGCCCCAACTGCCTGGGGATCCAAAACCCCCACACGGGCTTAAACGCCACCTTTGCTGCCCAGATGGCCCGGCCCGGCAATGTGGGCTTCATCAGCCAAAGTGGGGCCCTGTGCACCTCGATCCTGGACTGGAGCCTGCAGGAAAATGTGGGCTTCAGCGCCTTTATCTCTCTGGGATCGATGCTGGATGTGGGCTGGGGAGACTTAATCGACTACTTGGGCGAGGATCCCCATACCCACAGCATTGTCTTGTACATGGAATCCATCGGGGATGCCCGCTCTTTTTTGTCGGCGGCCCGAGAGGTGGCCCTGAGCAAGCCCATCATTGTCATCAAGGCGGGGCGCACCCAGGCGGCAGCCCAAGCAGCCGCTTCCCACACGGGCTCCCTCACCGGCAGCGATGCGGTTTTGGATGCGGCCTTCCGCCGTTGCGGCGTGCTGCGGGTGGATCACATTGAAGATCTCTTCGACCTGGCGGAGGTGCTGGCCAAACAGCCCCGTCCTCAGGGCCCTCACCTGACCATCCTCACCAATGCCGGCGGGCCAGGGGTGCTGGCCACCGATGCCCTCATCCGCGCCGGGGGATCCCTGGCCCAGCTCTCCCCCCAAACCCTGGAGCAGCTTAACCAGCTCTTGCCCCCCCACTGGAGCCACGGCAATCCCATTGATATTTTGGGGGATGCCGATCCGGAGCGCTTTGCCCAAGTTTTGGAAGTGGTGTTGCGGGATCCCGGCAGCCAGGGTTGCCTGGTCATCCTCACCCCCCAAGCCATGACGGATCCCACGGCCACTGCCGAGAAAGTGGTGGAGACCTGGCGGCGCAGTGGATCCCGGCAGCCTATCCTGGCCAGTTGGATGGGGGGAGCTGGCGTGGATGCGGGCGAGCACATCCTCAACCAAGCCGGGATCCCCACCTACCGCTACCCGGATCAAGCGGCGCGGGTGTTTAGCCATCTGTGGCGCTTTAGTGACAACCTCAAGGCCCTCTACGAAACCCCCACCCTGGCTCCCACCAGGCCAGTGGAGCAGGAAAAAGTGCAGCAAACCCTTGCCCAGGCGAGGCGGGAAGGCCGCACGCTTCTCACGGAGGTCGAATCTAAGGAAATCCTGGCCGCCTACGGGATCCCCGTGGTGCCGACGCGGGTGGCCGAGAGCCCCGAAGCAGCAGTGGAAGCTGCCGAGGCCATGGGTTACCCAGTGGTGGTGAAGCTCTACTCCCACACCCTCACCCACAAAACCGATGTGGGCGGCGTGCAGCTCAACCTGCCCGATGCTGAGGCGGTGCGCCGGGCCTTCGGGCAAATCCTCCGCAACGTCAGCGAGAAAGCGGGGCCGGAGCACTTCCAGGGGGTCACGGTGCAGCCGATGGTGGACACGGATGGCTATGAGCTGATCCTGGGGAGCAGCCAGGATCCCCAGTTTGGGCCGGTGTTGCTGTTTGGCAGTGGCGGACAACTGGTGGAGGTGTTTCAGGATCGCTCCATTGGCCTTCCCCCCCTCAACACCACCTTGGCGCGGCGCCTGATGGAAAACACCCTCATCTACAAGGCCCTCAGGGGGGTACGCGGACGCCCAGCTGTCGATCTGGAGGCCCTGGAACAGCTCTTGGTGCGCTTTAGCCAACTGGTGGCCGAGCAGCAGGACATCCGAGAAATTGACATCAACCCGCTGCTGGCTTCTGCCAAGGGGTTGGTGGCCCTCGATGCCCGCGTCATTTTGCGAACCGAGCAGGATCCCCAGGTGCCCTTGGCCATCCGCCCCTATCCCACCCAGTACATCTGGAGCTTCCGGGACGGCATCACCATTCGCCCCATTCGCCCTGAAGACGAGCCTTTGGTGATCGATTTTCACCGCCACGTCTCCGATTACAGCGTCTATCTGCGCTACTTCCACCCGATCAAATACAGCGCCCGCATCGCCCACGAGCGCCTTACCCGCATTTGCTTTAACGATTACGACCGCGAGATTGCCTTAGTAGCAGAAAAACAGGAGCCAGAGGCCAATCGCGTCAGCGGGACGAAGTCCTTAATCCTCGGCATCAGCCGCCTCTCCAGAAAACATGGCTTTCCCCAAGAAGCAGAGTTTGCCATGCTGGTGGCGGATCCCTACCAACGGCAAGGGATTGGCACAGAGCTGTTGACCCGCCTCATTCAGGTGGCCCGCTGCGAAGGGATCCAGCACCTCACCGGCGAGGTTCTTTGCGAAAACGAGGCCATGCGCCGCCTGTGTCAGCGGCTGGGGTTTCAGTTGCGCCCTTCTCCAGAGGATCCTGGCATTCTCAAGGCCACGCTGGATCTCGCTGTCGATGCGGCGATCCCCACCCCCTGTCCTGCCTAGGGATCCTTAAATAAAAACGGTTTGCCGACCGGCTTACCGTAGAATAGGAACAAGGGCCTGCTCCTTCCGCCTACAGCAAGCGGAGCCCCTCTGTCGGAGAGAGGCTGGGGGCGAGGGCGGCCCGAGGTTTTGAGGACGGCTATGGAGGTTACAAAGACAGGCGGGATCCGCAGGCTGCCGGTGAGCATGGGGCGGTGGCTGGGGATGGGATCCCTAATTTTTGGCCTTCTTCTTGGCCTCAGTGGTTGTGTCAGCGGTATGGGCTCAGGGGGATCCAGAGAGGAAGTAGCGATTCTCCTGGCCTCCTTTGCGGTGACGCGGGATGCCTACCGGCAGATCATCCCTGCTTTTGAGGCCGATTGGCTGGCGAAAACGGGGCAACGGGTGCGCGTAGAAAGCAGCTACGGCGGCTCAGCAACGCAATCGCGGGCGGTCATCAACGGGCTGGATGCCGATGTGGTGGCCTTGGCCCTGGCTTTGGATGTGGAGCGCCTCGTGGCTGCGGGTCTCATCCAGCCGGGATGGGAAGCCCGTACCCCCAACCAAGGGATCGTCACCCGCTCGGTGGCAGTAATTGTAACGCGGGAGGGCAACCCCCAGGGGATCCGCTCTTGGCAAGATCTGGCTCGGCCAGGCTTGCAGGTGGTTACCGCCAACCCCAAAACCTCAGGGGGGGCTCGCTGGAACTTTTTAGCCCTCTGGAGCGCTGTCCCTGAACCTCAGGCCCTGGCCTTCACCACCCAGGTCTACAAGAATGTCCGCATTTTGCCGCGGGACTCACGAGAGGCCACCGATGTTTTTTTCCAGAAAGGGCAAGGGGATGCCCTGCTCACCTACGAACATGAGGTGATCTTGGCCAGCCTGCGCGGCCAATCCCTGTTCTATGTGGTGCCGGATCCCAACATTTCCATCGACAACCCCGTAGCCGTGGTGGATGCCAATGTGGATCGCAAAGGTACCCGTGCCGTGGCCGAAGCCTTTGTGGACTACCTATTCACCCCAGAAGCGCAGCGGGCCTTTGCCGAGGTGGGCTTTCGCCCGGTGGAGCCGACGGTGGCCCAAGAGTTTGCCTGGCGGTACCCTCCTGTTGAGAAGCGGGTTACCGTCGCCGACCTGGGAGGCTGGGAGGTTGTCCAAAGCCGCTTTTTTGCCGATGGGGCCTTGTTTGACCGCATCCAAGCCCAGTTTTGACGCTCATCCCGCTAACGCAAAGCAAGTAGCAGGAGATTCCCCCTTCACCGAGTCTTGACCCGATGCCCTAGAGGACATCCCCGCCAGAACCTCTCCAGGGGCCTTTGAGGACTTCGTCCCCCTGGCGAGCACCTCACCGCGCTCCCCAACCCGATCCCGCAGCACCATCCCACCGGCAACATCCCTGGGCAGCCAACAGCCACAAGAGCACTCATACCAGCGGGTTCTCAGCGCCTCACCCCACGCCGGACACTCCTGAGAGGTGCCTGCCGCCCTCTCTCTGGCTCCAGCCTTGCCCCGCTTGAACCCAACCCAGGGCAGCGCCGAGTTCAGGAACTGCCCATGACCGGCCTCCACCATAGGCTTGCCCAGAACCCTGCGCCTTGAGGGTGGACTCATGGTCAGGGTTGTGATGGGCGCGTTGTGTATCACCACCTGCTGCCTGCCTTCCTGTGGCGGTGCGCCTTTGTCGGTCATCACACAAAAGCCATAGGCTGAGCAGCCAGCGGAGATGGAGGGATTGTTCTTTCTGCTGGCTCGCTGCTTCACCACCCCTGCTGCACGCGAAGCACTGCAATGAATCTGGGTAGAGATTTGCACCTCAATCCTCGCAGTATCCTGCAAACTGGAGGTGTTGCCCCCGCCAGCTAAAATCTCAAGACGGTTCTCGCTGCCTTCACGGATGAAGACTCTGGGAGGTTTTCCAAAAGCGACGGAAAGTGCCCTTGAGGGGAAAGGTTGCCATTTTTTTCCTGGCCCAGCTTGCCATGCCGACCGTCAACTATCTGCGCATCAGCTTGATCGATCGCTGCAATTTCCGCTGCCAGTACTGCATGCCTGACGAGGCGGAGTTGACGTGGCTGCAAGCCCCAGAGCGTTTAACGGATGAGGAAATCCTCACGTTGGTTCGAGAGGTGTTTTTGCCGTTGGGGATCGATTGCTTTCGCCTCACCGGCGGCGAACCCCTGCTGAGGCCGGGGCTGGAGTATCTCATCCGGGCCCTGTGCAGCCTGCCTGGGGTGAGAGATGTGGCCCTTACCACCAACGGCTTCAACCTCAGCCAAAAAGCTCAACTCCTCTATGAAGCGGGGCTGCGCCGCATCAACATCAGCTTTGATTCCCTCAACCCCGAGACCTTTCGACTGATCACGGGGCGGGATCGCTGGCGGCAGGTCTGGGCCGGGATCCAAGTTGCCCACCAAGTGGGGTTCGATCCCCTCAAGTTGAATGTGGTGGTGATCCCTGGGCTCAACGAATCGGAAGTGGAAGATCTGGCTGCCCTTACCCTGGAGCGGCAATGGCATGTGCGCTTCATCGAGTTTATGCCCATTGGCAATGCCGCCCTCTTTCAGCAGGCCGGCTGGGTGGAGTCTGAGGTGCTGCGACAGCGAATTCGCGCTCGCTTTGGCCTGGAACCTGGGTTTGTGGCCGGCAATGGGCCGGCGGATGTGTTTCGCATCCCAGGGGCAAAAGGCACCTTGGGCTTTATCAGCCAGATGTCGGAGTGCTTTTGTGATCGATGCAACCGCATGCGGCTATCCAGCGACGGTTGGCTGCGCCCTTGCCTGCTCAACGAATCCGGCCAAATCAACCTGCGAGATCCGCTGCGAGCTGGGATCCCTGCCGAAAGGCTAAGACAGCAGGTGCGAGAACTGCTGGACATCAAGCCGGACATCAACTTCAAAGGACGGGACACCGGCAGCCAGGGATCCTACCGGCGCACCATGTCTCAGATTGGCGGCTAGTGGGGATAGGGAATCTGCAAAAGCTGGTTGACCGGTGGGTGGGCCACCTGCAACTGTTTCCCATCCGGCCACTGGATCTGGATTTCCTTGACCCCCGTTTCGGATCCCAGGCCAAAGTGGGCCACCGGCTCCATCTGACAGAGGTAGCCGCTGCCGGCGTCGATGGCCTGGATCTGGGTACGGGTGGAGGTGAGCAGCCT
Organism: Synechococcus sp. R55.4; assembly: GCF_047461935.1. Lineage (NCBI taxonomy): Bacteria > Bacillati > Cyanobacteriota > Cyanophyceae > Synechococcales > Synechococcaceae > Synechococcus > Synechococcus sp. R55.4. Next base: position 20,304 of record NZ_JANSIF010000022.1, read on the forward strand.
TACCAACGCGCCGCGGGCCGGGGCTCCCTGGCGGGTGAGGGGCAGAACTCTCAGCCAGTTGTTGGCATTGGCCTGAGGGCGATAGAAGCTGAGAGGCTGGGCGCCAGACTCCCCATGGGCAATCAACAATTCCAGACGACCATCCCCATCCACATCGGCCACTGCTGCTCCTGTCCCCAATCCCTGCGGCTCGGCAGCATCTCCAATGTCAATGGCTTGCCAACGGCCTGAGCGCCATGCAAACAGACGGTTGGGCTCGCCGATGTTGTTGAAAAACAGCTCCGGATAGCCGTCGTTGTCGAAGTCGGCAGCGATGACTGTGCGAATGCGGGAGGGCCTAGCCAACTCCGGGGGGGCTACATCCTTAAAAAAACCGCCGGGGGCCTGGATCCAGAGGCGATGGGGGCCTTCCCAGTTGCCATAGAGCAAATCCAGCCGTCCATCCCCATCCAGATCCACCGCTGCCACGCCGCGCCCATGCTCGTCGGGATCTGCTAGGCCCACCTCAGCGGCAATCTCTTCAAAGGTGCCATCTCCCCGGTTACGAAACAGAAAGTTGGGCCCCTGCTCATTGACGGCAAAAATGTCCATCCGCTGCGAGACCAAGGGCAAGGCCACCAGACCCCGCCCGCCCGTCACCCGATTGAGTCTCGCTTCTGGCGCCACATCGGCGATCATTTGGTTAGGGCCCAACTCGTAGAGGCGCATAGGGCCGCCGTAGTTGGCTACGAAAAATCCATAGCTCCCCTGGCCAAGACGATCCACACAAGCTACAGAGCGACCTGCCGTCAAGTTGAGGGCATCTTGGTTTTGCGGCAGGGAGAACAGGTCCACCCAGCGAGATCCCTGCCAGTCGAAGAGGCGATCCCCAAAGCGCTTGCGCCCGCCGAAGGTATCGGTGTTCAAGACATAAAGTTCTTCCTGCCCGTCCCCGTCAAAGTCGGCGGCAGCCACCCCAATTGCCATGCGCCCTGCATCGGCCAGGGTGTCGTCTGCTTGATCCACCAGGGTTTGCCCATCCCACTTCAAGACTCGATTGGAGCCGCGGAACCCGCACACAAACAGCTCAAAGGCCCCATCCCGATCCAAATCGCAAGCGGCAACCCCGTAGAAAAGGGCAGGTGGGTTAAAGCGGATCTGCGAGCTGCAATCTTGGAACATGGGGATCCCATCGGAGAACAATAGGAACTGGTGGAGCTTCCAGCTCTGATGGTATGCTGGATCTTCGCTGGAACTTCCCCTTCAACCATGCCACGCATCAAATCTGCCATCAAGCGCGTTCAGATCGCAGAGCGGAATCGGCTGCGCAACAAAGCCACCAAAGCCATGGTGCGCGCTCTGATGAAGAAAGTGATCTCCCTCTCAACTGCCTATGCCGCCAACCCACAGCAAGAAACTCTGCAGGAAATCCAGGCGGCGATGAGTGCTGCTTTCAGCCGCATTGATAAAGCTGCCAAAACCGGCGTCCTGCACAAAAACACAGCCGCTCGTCGTAAGGCTCGGCTGGCCCGGATTGTGAAGCTATCTGTGGCTTCCTCGGAAAAATCCCAGGCTGAGGCTTTGGGTGGGCGTGATTGACTTCTCCTGCTGCTTCGGAAGTGGTGCTTGTGCGGGATTTCAGCCGCACGCAAACGAGATTTTGCCTCGGTGCCGGCAGGGATCCCAAGTAGCAGCCAAAACCTAATCTTGAGTATCCAACCTGCGCACCAACCAGCGCCGCAGCGGATGCCACACCGGCAAGGACAGGATCCAGCGGGATTGCTGCTCCAGCATGAGACGCTCCACCGGATACAGGCCGAACAGCTCATAGCGGCTTTGGGCAATCAGGATCCCCATCGTGAAGCTGACACAGAGCAATAACCCCAAGGTGGGCCATCCTGGGCGGTGAAACAGGGCATATCGCAGGCCCGTCCAAGTAAAGTAATCCCACAGGCGGGCTATATCCGCTCGCAGAGCCCAGAGACTGGGGATCCCGACTACCAGCCACAACAGGCCCAGAAAGATGAAGCTACCGCCGTGGTAGAGGCGCAACAGGCGCTTGGCTGCCGGAGACAGAGCTTGAGTGCCGGAAGAAGCTTTCTTTCGCCCAACTGAGCCAGGATCAGGGAGCAAGGGCATGGGGATCCCAATTTTCGACACCTCAACACCCATTTTGGACTTATCTCCGACGCAATAGCTCGGTTGCATGGGATCCTCGAACTCAAACGAGTACTTTTCTGCTTTCGGCTCGCCCATTTTAAGGGATCGATTCACAGGGAGCCCAGTTGTGGCTCTCCCGCTGCACAGCGCCATCCAAAAAGGCACTGATCAAAGCATCTGCTCAAAGCATCTGCCGTCTGCAAGTCTTCCTTATCCGTACAGTCAAGTTTCCTGAGAGACGCCCAGACGTCCCATTCCAAGAGCTTGGCAGACGATCTCTTTGACGTTCATATCCTGAGCGAAAACCAACATTCCCATGGTGAAGGGATCCCGCCCTGGCTCCCCAAGGCAAACCGCGCAATTTGCCCAAACAACACTGCGGAAATCCAAGCCAGAGGCAGGTGGGCAGGGTTGGGGATTGGGAACTTGGTCGGGGATATAATGGCTCTGCATCCTTTTCTTCGGCCTTGCTAGCTCAATGGATAGAGCACCGACCTTCTAAGTCGATGGTTGCAGGTTCGAGTCCTGCGCAAGGCGCTGGGCTCTGTTTTGGGTTTCCGACAAGCTGCCCTGATGGGGGCACCACATCTGAACCATCACCTGCCGGGAGTGGCTTTCCACCCGCAGGGATCCGCCCATCAGCTCCACTGCCTTTTGAACCAGCGATAGACCCAAGCCCGTTCCCCCGGCGTTGCGGCAATCCAACTGGGGGAGGCGATAGAACTTTTCAAAAAGGCGGGGCAACGCTTCTGCAGGAATTTCCACCCCTGTATTGCGCACCGTGATCAGCCAGCCGGGACGGCCATTGGAGTTAGCCTGGCTCACACTCAAATAGATGCTTTCCCCAGTGGGGGTGTACTTACACGCATTGTTTAAAAGCTCGCTGACCACCCGCGACAAGAGGCTCTCATCCGTGCAGAGGAGCCAAAGGTCGGGATCCCATTCCACCTGGAACTGTTGGCCCTGTTGGGCAGCCCGCAGCCGGAAGGGCTCGCAAAGATTGGGGATCCATTCCTGGGGAGATAAACAGGTAAGTCTGAGGACTTTGTTTCCGGACTCGATGGCTTGCAATTCCAATAAGTCGTTGATTAACTCCAGCTCGCGGTTGGTCTCCATCTCCAAAATTTGAAAGTAGCGCCTTTCCCGCTCAGTTAGGTTGGCTTTAGATAGAAACCCAATAGCCAGCTTCATGTTGGTGAGAGGTGTGCGCATTTCGTGGGAGACCATGTGCAGAAACTCATCTTTGAGTTGGTTGAGCTCCTGCAACTGCCGCACCTGACGCTGAATTGTCTGATAAAGACGTGCTTGGCGAATGGCGATGGCACATTGGCCGGCTACCCGTTGGATAAGCCGTTGTTCCCGCTCGGTAAATATCTGCCCCGGTGGACGGGATCCACAAATATTCCCCAAAACAAGCAGTTCCTCGTCTTGCCCTGCCAGATCCCTTTTTTCACAGATGGGGGCGACGATCAGGGTACAGCGGTCATGGTTAGGCCAGCAGGGGTGATGGAGATTGCTGAAGTGGCAAAGCTGTCCGCGCCGGAGCTGACGAAGCACATCGGCAAAATCTGCAAACGGGATCTCCAGGGGAAAGCGCCGGATCCCTTCTCCGGCCAAATAGTCCACCGCCAAAACGCTGACCTGCCGCTCTGGGTCATACAGGGCAATGGCGCAATTGGATAGGTTCAAGCTCAGGGCCAGTTCTCGGGCCACCGTTTCCAAGATTTTTTGTTCGTCCAAAGTGGAGCGAATTTCTTCGGTGATGAGCTGGAGTAGCGCTTCGTCGTTGTAAGCTTGTTCGAGCTCTGCATTGCGCACCCGTACTTGGTAATCCAATTCGGCATTGGCCTGCTGCAGCTTTTGATAAAGTTCTGCCTGCTGAATGGCCACTGCCAGGTGCTCCCCGATAGCCTTGGCCAACTCGATCTCATCGGTTTGCCAATCCGGATCTGAAGTCAGGCGCCGCAGCGATAGCCCGCCCCACATTTGTTCCTGACAAGCCACCGGGATCACCAGCCAAGGGCCCAGTTGGTATTCTCGCTTCTCATAAATGGCAAAGGGATCGGCAATCTGCTCCGGATCCTGGACATGAAAAATTTGCAGCCGTTTCAAATGATCGAAAACCATAAAATCCCTGCTATCCGGCAGTCGCAGGTTCAGATTGTTGGGCAAATTAGGAAATCGGCTATGGCTGGCAATGCCCAACCACACGGCCTCAGCGGGCAGGTACTGATAAAGGGTAACTCGTGCTGCCTGCAACACTGCCCCCACTTCCCGCACCGCCACATCAAATAGGGTGGGTAAGTCCAGAGAGGTGTTGATGGCCTGAATGAGCTGATTAAACAGTCTTTCTCGCTGCAATTGCCGCTGCAGTTTCAGCTCAGCTTGCTTGCGAGGGGTGATGTTTCTGATGATCACCAGCACTTGATCTTCCCCAAAGGGAACGATGCGGGCCTGGCGATATTGGGGCTGAGGGGATCCCTCTGGGCAGGGGTATTCGATCTCTTGAGCTTGCCGGGTTGCCAAGGCCAGCTCCAGATGCTCGCGAATGGCTTGGGCTATGGGTTCCGCCCCACCGGTGCAACCGGTATCAGGAAACAGCTCTTCAGGAGTTTTGCCCAGGTAGTAGGCAGGGGGATGGGGGACAGAAAAATGGCTGGGCGGCTTGAACTCCAGACAGCGGCCCTGGCGATCCAGACGAAGCAGCATGTCGGGCAGGGCTTCCAGGATCTGGCGATGGCGACGCTCCCGCTCAGCCAAGGTGGCCTCTAGTTGCTTGCGCTCGCTGATATCCAGGGTCACGCCGACAACCTGGCCGGGATCCCCTTTCGGCCCCAGCAGGACAACCCCCTGGGAAAGCTGCCAGCGCATCTGGCCGTCGGCCTGGTAAACCCGATATTCCACCGAAAAGTTGGGATCCCCCTCTACCACCCTGGGCCCAGCCGTCTGCAAAGCTTCTTTCACCCTTTGGCGATCTTCCGGGTGAACGTGCTGCAAAAACACTTCCAGGGTGAAATCTTGGCCGGGATCCAGCCCGTATTTGGCCTTGCACTGGGGAGAAGCACTCAACTCCCAGGTGCGCAGATCCAGTTGCCAATAGCCCAGTTGGGTGGCTTCTAAGGCCAAATAGAGATGCTCTGGATAAAAGCTGCCGTCTCCTGGCCGCACCGGCACCAGGCGGTATCGAGTTGAAGCCATCTCCCTCACCAGATTCTATGAGCCCTGCCTCATTGTGGACAATTTTCAGAGAACCTGGGAGATCCTACTATTCGAACTGTTAGAAATTGCTAACCTTAAGCATGGCTCCAGGGTAACTCTTAGATATGTGTTCTCCGACACCAAACCTTCAACTTGAGCTGGACTTCAACTTCACGGGGAGAAGGCCTAGGGTCACACCCTGCTGATGCGACCGGGAGGCTTTGGGCCGGGCTTGTGGGAAAGGGGGGTGCCTCTGCTATAGTATCGTCAGTTGCATTTCGGATCCCAAGCAGTGGGATCCCCCTGGCAGGTAGGGTTGGGGCAAGTTTCGAGACATTTTTGCGTTTTCGGGAGAGGTCGACGTTGGGTTGTGCCTTCTCGGTGTGAGCTTGCCCTTAGCCTGCGTGAAGCGTTTTCTCTTTTTTATGCTTTCCTGTGCAACGTTAAGCCTGACATTTAATCACAGAAAACTTCTCCTGCTCTCGAGTTTGGGTTTATCTGTAGTAAGACCTGTATTCAGATTTTCCCGATGGGTTGACGGTTTCCTGTTCGCCCTGGCGCGGCTTCTCAAGGTGCCGTTGCCCTCTTCATTTGGTTAGCGGACGGGGAAACAGAAGATTGCTAGATCTGGACAATTAGCAGGGCCGAGGTTGTCTTCACTTCCTTGGGCTTTGGCTTAAGTTTTCCTTTCCCTGGGTATCTCTTGCAAAGTTGCCCGATGTTGGCGATGGCAACAGGATAGTCTGTTTAGCCTGCTGTTAGGTTTTCTGGATTCTCTGAGTTGGGTTGATGGGCTGGCCCGCGGCATGGCGAGCGAAGGGATCCCTTTGACCTTTCTCAGCAGACTTCTCCCTATTTTTTCCTAGCTCAACTCAATCATTTTCCAACCGAAGAATTCAAGGTTATTGCTGTGGTTTGTAAAGTTTCTCCCAGTTTGGATCGACATAGCCAGTCGAGTGAATCTGCTTTGCTTGGCCAGGCTTCATTGCCCCAAGGCCACCCCTTGGATCCCCTTAGCGCCGAGGAAATGCGGCAGGTGGTGCAGATCCTGCGCCGGCAACGGCCCCTCAGTTCTCAGTGGCGCTTTGTAACCATCCAGCTACACGAGCCGGATCGGCCTTGGATGGAAACTTGGCAGCCGGGGCAGCCGTGGGATCGGCAGGCTTTCGTGGTGCTGTTGGATCCCGCCGCTGGCAACACCTACGAAGCCGTGGTCTCTCTGTCAACACAGCAGGTGCGCTCTTGGCAGCTCATTGCGGGCGTGCAGCCCCCTCTGCTCGACGATGAGGTGTACGCCTGCGACCGCCTGCTCAAGGAGGATCCCCAATTTTTGGCGGCTCTGCAGCGGCGGGGGATTGCCGATGTGGATTTGGTGATGGTGGACTACTGGACGGTGGGCTACTTCGGGATCCCGGAAGAAGAAGGGCGGCGGCTGGTGCGAGGCTTTTGTTTCCTACGTACTTCCCCTTGCGACAACGGCTATGCCCGCCCCATCGAGGGGCTCTACCCCTGGATTGACCTCAACCGCATGCAAGTTGTCAAGGTGGAGGATCGGGGTCTGTGGCCCTTGCCGCCGGAGTCCGGTAACTTCGACGAGCTGTTTTTCAAAGATTTTCGCCAAGACTTGAAGCCGCTAGAAATCACTCAGCCCCAAGGGGTGAGCTTCCAGGTGGACGGCCACCACATCCGCTGGCAGAAGTGGGATCTGCGCATCAGCTTTAACCCGCGAGAGGGGCTCGTCCTCCACCAGGTGAGCTACGAGGATCAAGGCCGCCTTCGCCCCATTCTCTATCGGGCTTCGGTAGCCGAGATGGTGGTGCCCTACGGGGATCCGCGGGATCCCCACTGTCGCAAAAATGCCTTCGATGTGGGGGAATACGGCATTGGCATGCAGGCCAATTCCCTGCAGCTGGGCTGCGACTGTCTGGGGGAAATCTACTACTTCGATGCCTGGCTGCCCACCAACAGCGGTGAGCCCATGCTTTTGAAAAATGCCGTCTGTATGCACGAGGAGGACTTTGGGGTGCTCTGGAAGCACACCGACTGGCGCACGGAACGGGCGCAGGTGCGGCGCTCGCGGCGGTTGGTGCTTTCCTTTTTCACCACCATTGGCAACTACGACTACGGCTTTTTCTGGTACTTCTACCAGGATGGCACGCTGGAGTTTGAAGCCAAGCTCACCGGCATCATCAACACTTGCGCCACGTTGCCGGGGGAAGAGCCGGAGTTTGGCGTCTTGGTGGCACCCCAATTGTCCGGCCTCAACCACCAGCACTTTTTCACCGTTCGCCTGGATATGGCAGTGGATGGGCCGTGCAATTCCCTCTACGAAGTGCATGCAGAACCTCTGCCTCTGGGGCCGGATAACCCTCACGGCAACGCCTTTCGCGCCCGCTCCACCCTGCTCAAAACCGAGCAGGAGGCTAAGCAAACGGTGGATCCCTTGCGGGGCCGCTATTGGAAGATTGTCAACCCCAATCGCCACAACCGCCTGGGACAGCCGGTGGCCTACAAACTGATGCCGGGGGAAAACGTCCAGCTTTTGGCCCACCCCGACTCTTGGCTGCACCGACGGGCAGGATACCTGGCCCACCACCTCTGGGCCACGCCCTACCATCCCGGCGAGAAGTTCCCAGCAGGGAACTACCCCAACCAACATCCCGGTGGCGAAGGGCTGGTGCAATGGACGCAAGCGAACCGCTCCCTGGAAAACACCCGCCTGGTGCTCTGGTATAGCTTTGGCTGCAATCACTTCCCCCGCACCGAGGACTGGCCAGTGATGCCGGTTAGCTACATCGGCTTTATGCTCAAGCCCCTGGGCTTCTTTGAGTGCAACCCGGCTTTGGATGTGCCCCCGCCTCCGCCAAAGATCAAAGGCTGCTGCAGCTTGAGTCATTCCAACCAGCAGTGAGCGCCATATCCACCCCCTGTCCCTCATCGCGCTGACCGAATCGGGATCCAACGGATTTGGGTGGGCTGTCAAGAATATCAAAAAGCCCAGAAGCCTTGCTGTGTAGGAACTTCTGGGCATTGTTCAACTTTGGGAAATGGAGCTGACGGGAGTCGAACCCGTGTCCGAGATGGGTACTGAGGGATCACTCATTCACAGGTTTAGCCTCTTTGACCCTCGAGGCGGGGATCGCCGTTTGGATCCCGGCGATGGGAGTTCTCCGCCTAATCTTAGTCTCTCCCTCGACGGAGCCGGAGTAGAGAGCTGCACCCGTTGGGGTTGTGATCCGCCCACTTAACGGGGTCGTGAGCAGATCCTCGAGCTCAGAGTAAGTTTTCGGTTACTGAGCCTTAGGCAGCCAAAGCAGCTGCTTTACGAGCAAAGGGTACGACGTTGTTCGCACGTACTTTTTTGAGCCTGGTGGTAACGGGATAAGCTCAATCCCGACCTGCATCATGAACCCATGTTCGCCACCCCGTCGAAACCGTTACAGCCCCAGGGTTGACTTGAGTCCAGCATAGCAAGATTTTTGGGGATACGGCCAGAACCTTTGCGAATGTGACAGAAGCTTTGCTAATATGACAAAGCTGCAAACTTGGGTCGGTAGCTCAGCGGTAGAGCACTCGGCTTTTAACCGATTGGCCCAGGGTTCGAATCCCTGCCGACCCATGTCAGTCTTCTTCTTCCAAAATGCGAGGCACCTTGAAGAACATGTCAGCTCGATCAGGGGCGTTGGCCAGGATCCCTTCGATATCCGGGTAGGGCTCAACTTCATCGGGGCGGGTGGGCAGTTCCATGTCCAGGACGTGAAAGGTGGGCTCTACCCCCTCCGTGTCCAGCTCCTTCAGTTGCTCCACGTAGGCCAAGATGTCTGTTAGCTGCTCTGTGAACTGGATCTCTTCCTCCTCGGTCAGCTCCAGACGAGCCAAGTGAGCAACATGTTGGACTTCTTCCCGTTTCAGCATCCTCTCCTCCGGCTCCCAGATTATCGACTTGACTTAGCCCAGGGTAGCCGAGATCAACCGTTCGCGTTAACGGAACGGAGTCCTTCTGCAGGAAAGCTCAGTACACCTCCAGGTTGGCGCGCCCGGTGGTTTTCAGCCAGTTTTGGGCCTCGATGTAGTTGTTGGGCGCAATGCGAATGGCCCGAATCCAGTACTGGGCAGCCTCGTTGAACAGGGCCTCTGCTGTTTCCTCATCCCCGGCTTGCAGGCTTAGCTCGCCCTTGTGGTGCAGCAATACGGCAATGTTGTTCAGGGCAGAGCAAAGTCTTGGGTTTAACTCCAGAGCTTGGTGGTAGTGGTCGAGGGCTTTGTCAAGCTCGCCGTTGCTCTGGTAGATCAGGCCCATGTTGTAGAGAATGTAGCTGCGGTCTTCTTCCCCCTGCTCGAGGGCGAGGGCTTCTCTGTAGTTTTCTAGGGCCTCGGCATATTCTCCTTCGCTCTGAGCGGCCATGCCATCCCGGTAGTAGGCAAAGGCTTTCTTTTCCTCGGAACTCACCCCTGGCAGCAGCTTCAGGATCAGATCGGCCATGACGGTGAAGGTCTTGTCAATGAAGTTGTCGTTCTTCATGCTGCGCGGCATGGCTGACCCCTTTTAAGTTTAGGACTAAGGATCTCTACTCTTGCGTTGTATCACGCCCAAGGCGGGATCCGAAACACAACCCCGTACTGCCCGCCCCACCTCTGGTGAGGTTTTTGCTATGCCTGCGGCAGGGGAACTGCAACGCTGTCGCGACGAGGCCACAAACGGCCTTGTCAAGGAACTTCCGAGCCTGTTAAGACCGTGTCGAGGAGCGCTTGCTCAGGCGCACAGGATGCCACTGCACGGTTTCGCCGGGGGAAACTTCGATCTCACAGGCGGTGTCGATCAGCCGCTGTGCCTGCGCTTGAGGGGTGGGATAGCGGGCCAGATCTGCATCCACCAAGTGGGGATGTTCCTGCAACAGCCGCATGAGAAACTCCTGCAATTCCTCAGGGCTGAGAAATTGCTCCGGCAAGCCCGGTATCAGCAGCACATAGTGGTTGGCAGCACGCAACAGTTCGGGTTCAGAGTCTGACATGGTGTGCGGTTGGGCATCTTCCTTCCATCATGAACCAACAGGTTGCGCCTCTCTTGATATCCTGAAAAAGACTTTCCTTGCTCTTGTCCTCCGTCTTGTTGGCGTTTGAGATCTGCTTTCCCTATGGCCAAGCCGCGCACCCTTTCTGGCATTCAGCCCTCTGGCGAACTGCATTTGGGCAATTACTTGGGGGCGATTAAGAATTGGGTGGCCGAGCAGGAGCACTACGAGAACTTTTTTTGCATCGTCGATCAACACGCCATCACCGTTCCTCAGGATCCTAAGCTGCTGAGGGAGCGAACCCGTTCGCTGTTTGCCCTTTATTTGGCCTGCGGTCTCAGCCTGGAGCATTGCGTGCTATTCGTCCAGTCCCACGTGCCTGCCCATACGGAGCTGGCCTGGCTGTTCAACACCATCACCCCCATGAACTGGGCGGAGCGCATGATCCAATACAAGGAGAAGAAGGAAAAACAGGGGGAGGAGACCAGCGTTGGCTTGTTCAGCTACCCGATTTTGCAGGCGGCAGATATTTTGCTCTACCAGCCCAAGTATGTGCCGGTGGGGGAGGATCAGCGGCAGCATATTGAGCTGTGTCGGGATATTGCCCGCCGCTTCAATGACCGTTTTGGAGAGGTGTTTTTGATCCCGGAGGCCCTGATTCGTCCGGAGGGGGCGCGGGTAATGAGCTTGACCGATGGTACGCGCAAGATGTCCAAGTCGGATCCCTCGGATTTCAGCCGTATCCATCTGCTGGATGACCCGGATACCATCCGCAAGAAGATCCAAAAATGCAAGACCGACCCCATTCGGGGCATTGCCTTTGACGATCCGGCTCGTCCCGAAGCCCACAATTTGTTGACGATTTACATGCTCACCTCCGGCAAAAGCAAGGAGGTGGTGGCGGCTGAGTGTGCCGAGATGGGGTGGGGGCAGTTCAAGCCCCTCCTTGCCGACAGCATCATCGCTGCCCTGGAGCCCATTCAGCAGCGCTACCGGGAACTGTGGAGCAACCCCGACCACCTGCTCGTTCTGATTCGGGAGAATGCCGCTAAGGCCCGGGCCATCGCCGAGCAAACGCTACAAAGGGTGAGAGAGGCCATGGGGTTCTTGCCCCCCTAAGGGATCCCTGCCCAAGCTTTGATCAGTCGGGGTTGCCATCGCGGATCTCGACGGTGCTCAAGGCGCTCACCAGCCAGTCTAAACCCAGCTCTGAGAGGATCCCTTTCCAGCCCAGGTGGAGGCGCTCCTGCCATTCTTGCCGGTGGTTAATCAAGTACACACAGACCAGAGTGATGCCCACTCCCAGCCATTGCAGCCGCGTCAGCGATTCCCCCAGAAAGGTGCTGCCAAACAGCAGGGCAAAGATGGGGGTGAGGAAGGTCAGGGAACTGAACTCGGTGAGGTTTTCCTGAGAGGCGAAATAGAAGAAGAGGGCATAGGCCAAGGCGCTCCCCATCACCGAAGCGTAGAGAAGGCCCAGCCAGTGGATCCCGCTCAGGTGTTGCCATTGCTGGGTTTCTGTTAGTGCTGACAGCAGGATCAACGGCAGGCTGCCCAACACCATGTGCCAGCCCGTCGCCAGCACCGGATCCGCCACCTCCGCCACCTTGGGCATCATCACGGTGCCGATGGCCATCGACAGGGAGGCCATCAACATCCAAACGACGCCGGCCCCCAACTGCAGGGATCCCTCGCCGGATAGGCCGATGAGGCCAATGCCGAAAACTCCCAGCCCCAGGCTCAGCCAGCCCAGGGATCCCATCCGCTCGCGGTAAAACCAGGTGGCCATCAAAGCCACCGCCAGCGGCTGCGAGTCAATGAGCACGGATCCCAGGCCCGCCCCTGTCTCTTTCAGCCCTTGGGCCAAAAATCCCTGAAAACATGTGCCATCCACCAGCGCAAACGCCAACACCCATAGCCAGCCGCGCAGCCCTCTGGGATGCCAGGCGTGAGACGCAGAACCCCGCCCCTGCCAGAGCCGAAAGGCCAGAACCAGGATCCCTGCCGGCAACAACCGCAGAATGGCAATAAAGAGGGGGGTGGTCTCGGAGAGGGCGTCTCGCATCACCACCATTGCTGAGCCCCACAGGAAAAAGGGGGCAATCATCAGGAGGCGTTGCCAGATAGGCTGAAAGAACAGGTCAGACTGAGCCATAGGTGCTTCAAACTTGGAGACGGAAGTTAACCCCATGTTAAGCGCTGGGGCAGCTCAGTTACAAATCTTAACTGTTGATGCATATTATGCCTGGCATGGGATCCCTGGAGGGCTTTCTCAACCTGGACAAGCCGGCGGGGCTCACCTCCCACGACTGTGTGGCAGTGGTGCGGCGGGTCTTGCGCACCCGCAAGGTGGGGCATGGGGGCACCTTGGATCCGGCGGCAACGGGGGTTTTGCCGATTGCGGTGGGACGGGCAACACGCTTTTTGTCGTTTTTGTCGGGGGATAAGGTGTATCAAGCAACCTTCCGATTGGGACAGCGCAGCGACACCGACGATGCCGAAGGGCAGATCCGGGTGGGATCCCCTTGTCCTGGGTTGAGTCGCGAGCAGGTGGAGCAGTGTTTGCGGGAGTTTACCGGCGAGATCTGGCAGGTACCGCCCCTCTACAGCGCCCTTAAGCGGCAGGGGAAAAAGCTCTACCAGTTGGCCCGGGCCGGCGTAGAGGCTGCAGAACTCCAGTTGGAACCCCGACGGGTGGTCATTCGGCAACTGCGCATCCTGGGCTGGCGAGCCGGAGACTTTCCGGAAGTGGATCTAGAAATTGCCTGTGGCCCCGGCACCTACATTCGTGCCCTTGCCCGCGATGTGGGGGAAAAATTGGGCTGTGGAGGGCTGATGAGCCGGCTGCGACGGCTGCAAAGTGGCCCCTTTCGCATCACAGAAAGCCTGCCGCTGGAGAGATGGCAGGGATCCGGGGATCCCGCTGCTGCCCTGCTGCCCATCGAGTGGGGATTTGCCGATTGGGGTGCGGTACAGCTCTCTTCCGCCGAAGCGAAGCAGTGGCTGCAGGGTCGGGCCATTCTCCTCGACCGGCCTGTTGTCGATGCCCCTACTTTGCGGGTGCTGGACGAGGCGGGCAAGTTTTTGGGCTTGGGGTATGGTCAGGCAGGCCAGCTCAAGCCGCTGCGGGTGTTGTCGCCGGATCCCTAGAGTGTTGCAGAAAGGTTACATTTTTGTAACAACATTGGCCATTGTCTCAGAGGGAAGTGGGAAAGAAACCCCCGCATGCTAAACTTCTGAGGGCGAAGGGGAGCCTGAAGCGTTGCCGTTGCCGGGCTCTGGTTCAATTCTCCAGGGCTGACCTTTGGATGTTGTCCGGCAAAATCTCTTCTCATTTTTTCATCTCAAGCTACTTTACAAAATAAAGTCACAAGAATGGAGCTGGGGATATGCGGGATGCCGTAACCACACTGATCAAAACCTACGACCTGACGGGCCGCTACTTGGATCGGGAGGCAATGGATGCGCTCAAGGCTTTTTATGACTCGGGGCTGCGGCGCATCAAGGCCGTGAACGTGATCAATCTCAACTCGGTGGATATCGTCAAAACGGCTGCTGCGGCCATGTTCGCCCAGGTGCCAGATCTCATTCGTCCGGGAGGCAACGCCTACACCACCCGCCGCTATGCCACCTGTTTGCGGGATATGGACTACTTCTTGCGCTACGCTTCCTACGCGCTGGTGGCTGCCGACAACAGCATTTTGGATGAGCGAGTCTTGGCCGGCTTACGGGAGACCTACAACTCCCTCGGTGTGCCCATCGCCCCGACGGTGATTGGCATTCAAAACATGAAAACCCGCACCCTGGAGCTGCTTGGCTCTGGCGAAGACTACAGCTTTGTGGCCGAGCCCTTCGATTACCTGAGCGCTAAGCTGAGCGAAACCGATATCTAAACCGATATCTAAGCGCCTGCTCTTATTCGTCGGCATAGGGGTTTGGCGGCACCGGTATCGGCTCCACCTGCTCGGCAGCGATTACCAACTGAGATTGGCCATCCCGCTGCTCCACGGCCATGCGCCCCTCCAGACGCAGCCAACTGTCGGCAGTTAATTGCTCTGCCTCTGGCCAGCGCACCGGCAAGCCCACGGGGTAAGCATCGGCAGCACAGCAGCTAACCAAAAACCGAGCAATAACAAAGTGGTCGGGTCGCTCGTCAGGAATGACGAACCCCTGCACCCGCACCGGCTGGTCTTCATAGGTGTAGGGATCCGGGTAAACATCCAAGGTGCGCACCCAGTCCAGCAGAGTACGCTGACGGGGGTCGAGCTTGGGGCGAAAAGCCTGCGGCTGGCTACGAGATGCTCCCAGATATGGAGATACCCCTCGGTTGAGGGCAGTTTGGCTGGAGAGCGGGCGTGGCTCGACCCAAAACCCCAGCAGGGCCGTCAGGATCAACAGTCCTGCGCCCAGCCGCGGCCCCAGTAGCGAGGAATGGACTTCAGAAGAAGGGACTTTGGCTCCTCGCCAACGGCCAATCCCCAAGCCCAACAGACATAGCCCAGCCAACAACGCCACATTCACATAGCCGGGATTGATCAACATCAGCAGGGTGCCCCGCCAGCGATAGACGATCAGCAGGATCCCTAGCAACATCAGCCCAGCCGCCTCCCAGTAGGCCGTATTGCCCCACCGCAACGGTTTGGACTCCGTCCCGCTGACGCGACCGACAGGCCGAGACATACCCTTGGTTTTCGCGTGCGGTTCCTCTGGATTTTGTTTTTCTCGAAGACGACCAGAACTGCTTTTGGGCATGGGTTGCAGCTTTTTCACACCACTCCGAGCCTAAGTTTAGCAATCCTCGCGGAAGTGCCCACTGCCGGCGTTGGGGAATGCCTGTGCTGCCAATTTCCCAGTCACAGGTATCGGGTTGCCCGAATAAGGCAAGGACTCCGTCCCCCTAACGCGAACAGCAAAACATTTCGTTTGGCTCACGTTCTTTGATTGCCGTCTTTACAGCTTCAGGGATCCCATCATCAATTCAACAAATCCAGCCACAGATAACCTCACATTGGCACGGACTTTGGCGTGATAGACAGGGTTGCAGGCTGATGTATAAAGCCTAGGGAGTTGCTGCAATTTTGGCGGTCTGCTCTACAGTGGGATAGAGACAACTGAGATATCACACACGAATGTTGGCCGAATGTTGGCAAGGATACCCACCTGGCTGCGGGGCGTGAGCTATGCCATCTATGGCTTTCTCTACCTGCCAATTCTGCTGATCGCCGTCTACTCCTTTAACCGAGCCCGCTTTGGCCTGGCGTGGACAGGTTTTACCTTCGATTGGTACCTTTCCCTGTTTCAGAATGCCCTGGTCTGGCAGGCCACGCAAAATACCCTCGTCCTGGCGTTGGTCAGCACGCTGGTCAGCACGCTGCTGGGATCCCTGCTGGGCTATGGGCTGTATCGCTATCGCTTCCCCGGTAAAAAGATCCTGCAGGGGCTGATGCTGTTGCCGGTGATCGTCCCCGATATTGTGATGGCCATCGCGCTGCTGCTGTTCTACCAGTTTGTGCGCTTTTACACGGGCCTCTTTGAGCTGGGCTTGGGGACGATGATCTTGGCCCACATTACGTTTCAGATTGCTTTTGTGGCTATTGTGGTGCGCAGCCGTCTCCAACTTTTGGATCCCGCCCTGGAAGAAGCAGCCTATGACCTCTATGCAAACACCTGGCAAAAGCTACGCTATGTCACCTTGCCCTTGGCCATGCCAGGGATCCAAGCTGCCGCTTTGCTGGCTTTTACCCTTTCGA
The DNA here is from genome assembly GCF_047461935.1 of Synechococcus sp. R55.4. Classification (NCBI taxonomy): domain Bacteria; kingdom Bacillati; phylum Cyanobacteriota; class Cyanophyceae; order Synechococcales; family Synechococcaceae; genus Synechococcus; species Synechococcus sp. R55.4. Next base: position 36,403 of record NZ_JANSIF010000022.1, read on the forward strand.
TAGATGATTTTGTCATCTCCTTTTTCACCAGTGGCCCCGAAAGCCAGACCCTGCCGATTTTGATTTACAGCACGGCGCGACGAGGAGTTACCCCGGAAATCAATGCCCTCTCCACCTTGATCATTCTGGTTACCTTGATCTTGGTCGTGGGCTTCCCCCTGCGGAGTGCTCCGCACCGCTGACGCGAACAGCCGCTCCCGCCTGGGATCCCGCTAGCCGTTCTCGACAGTTCCCCCTCTCCCCCTGAGAGAGGTTGGAGATGAGGGCCTAAGCCTAAGTGTTGAAGTAGCGGGCTGCCGGATGGTAAGCAACGATGGCGGTGGTGGACTGTTCCGGATCCAATTGATCGCTTTCGTCCATGGTGAGGCCAATGCGCTCGGCCTGGAGCACCTGCAGCAGAATCCGTTGGTCGGCAATGTTGGGGCAGGCGGGATAGCCGAAGCTATAGCGGGATCCCCGATAGCCCTGGTGCAGGATCTTGCGGATGTCGGGGCTATCTTCGTGGCCAAACCCCAGCTCCCGCCGGATGCGGGCATGGCACCATTCTGCCAGGGCTTCCGCCAGGGTCACAGCCAGGCCGTGGAAATACAGGTAGTCGGTGTACTGGCCTTCGGCAAACAGGCGCTGGGCATAGGCGGTGGCTTCTGCCCCTACCGTGACCGCCTGCATGGGGAAAACATCCACCAATCCTGTGGAGCGAGCGGCGAAGAAGTCGGCGATACAGTAGCGGTGGCCGCTCTTTTGGCGGGGGAAGGTGAAGCGGGCCAGCTCCCGCACCTGGGGAGAAAGCTGGGGCCGCTCGACCGTCGGCAGTTGGAAGTAGGTGGTGGAGTCGGGCTCCAGGGCAAACAGCTCGGGGAAGCTGGCCGGGTCGAAGAGGATTAGAGTATTTCCTTCCGCCTGCGCCGGGAAATAGCCGTAGACCACTTGGGGGTGCAGCAGATCTTCTGCCAGGATCCGCTCTTTCCAGCGCTCGATCACCGGATCCACCTGGGTGGCGATAAACTCGGCAAACTCCTCCGCCGACTGGTCGCGGGGCTTGCGAATCTGCCATTGTCCGGCCACCAGGGCTTGCTTGTCGATGTAGAAGAAGACTTCCGGCCAAGGGATCTGATCTGAGGTGAGAACCTGGGATCCCCAGAAAGGCGGGATGGGTCGCTCGGTCTCCAGGGCAACGGCTTCAGAGCGGCGGGTGTCTTGGGACTCGGAGAGGGTGAGGGCGGGAGCAGCTCCCACGGTGGTCTCCGCAGGGGGCAGGCTGGGATCCGTTTCCTCTGGAACCCAAGAAGCCTCTTTCTGGCCATTGGCAGAGGGGGATCCCTGCTCCAAGTCATCCAGAAAACCCAGCCGGTCGTCCCAGCGTCCGGCAGCTTTGGCCTGCATCAGCCGATCCATAAAGTGGAGATCGACGAAGGCGTCGCGGCCATAGATCACCTGGCCTTTGTAGGTCTGGCGGCAGTCTTCTTCCACAAAGCGGCGGGTGAGGGCAGCCCCTCCCAAAATGACGGGAACCGTGATGCCCCGCTCGTTAAACACCTCCAAGTTCTCCTTCATAAAGGCGGTGGATTTTACCAACAGGCCGCTCATGGCAATGCAGTCGGCCTTGTACTTTTCATAGGCTTCGATGATGTTCTCCACCGGCTGCTTGATGCCCAGGTTGATGACTTTGTAGCCGTTGTTGGTGAGGATGATGTCCACCAAGTTTTTGCCAATATCGTGGACATCCCCCTTGACGGTGGCAATCAAAAGAGTGCCTTTGCACACTTCCCCTCCCACCTTTTCCATGAAGGGCTCCAGGTATTTCACCGCCGCTTTCATGGTTTCTGCCGACTGCAGCACAAAGGGCAGTTGCATTTTGCCAGCGCCGAAGAGCTCCCCCACCTCCTTCATGCCATCCAGCAAAAAGGTGTTGATGATCTCCAGGGGGGGATATTTCTGCAGTGCCTCCGCCAGGGTCTCCTCCAGGCCAATCCGCTCCCCGTCAATGATGTGCCGCCGCAGGCGCTCCTCCAGAGGCAGCGTGGCCAGGGATCTGGCTGCCCGCAGCTCTTGGCTGGAAACTCCCGCAAACAGCTCCGTCAGCCGCGCCAGGGGATCGTAGGTGCAAATGCCCGAGGACTCCGTCCCGCTAACGCGAACGGCGTTAAACTGCCGCCGATCCCAGATCAGATCCCGACACACCTGCTGCTGCTCTGCGGGGATCTTGTTCAGGGGCAGGATCTTGGCGGCACTGACGATAGCGGCATCCAGGCCGGCCTCGCGGCACTCGTGCAAAAACACCGAGTTCAACACCACGCGGGCTGCCGGCGAGAGCCCAAAGGAGATGTTGGAAATGCCCAAGAGAATGTGGGTCTCCGGGAAAGCCTGGCGGATACGGCGGATGGCCTCCAGGGTAGCTGCCCCGTTGGCCCGGTCTTCCTCGATGCCGGTGGAAATGGGCAAAGCCAGGGGGTCAAAGAAAATCTCGTAGGGCGGGATCCCGTACTCAACCGCCTGGCGATAGGCGCGCTCGGCAATCTGGAACTTCTTGTCGGCGGTGCGGGCCATGCCCTCTTCGTCGATGGTGCCGATGACCACCCCGGCGCCGTAGGTTTTGGCCAGCTCCAGCACCTTTAGGAAACGTTCTTCCCCATCCTCGTAGTTGGTGGAGTTGAGCAGACATTTGCCTCCCGCCACCTTGAGGCCCGCTTCCATCTTTTGCCAATCGGTAGAATCCAGCATCAGGGGAATTGGGATTTGGGTAACCAGCCGCGAGACCAGCTCCCGCATATCCCGCACGCCATCCCGGCCCACGTAGTCCACATTCACGTCCAGGATGTGGGATCCCTCCCGCACCTGCTCCCGCGCTAGGGCCACCAGGCCGTCCCAGTCTTCGGCGTTGAGCAGCTCCCGCATCTTTTTGGAGCCGCTGGCGTTGAGGCGCTCGCCGATGATTAAAAACGAGTTGTCCTGCAGGTAGGGCTGAGGGGCATAAATCGAGGCAGCAGCCTGGATCCGTTCGATGCTACGACGTTTGGGCCGCAACCCCTGCACGGCTTCCACCAAGGCGGCAATGTGCTCGGGACGGGTGCCGCAACACCCTCCCACCACCGCTACCCCCAGATCCCGCACAAAATGCTCCAGGTGGAAGCGCAACTGCTCCGGCGTGAGCTTGTAGTGGGCTTTGCCGCCGATGTTTTCCGGCAGGCCGGCGTTGGGAATGCAGGAGATGGGAAAGGGGGAATGCCGAGAGAGGTAGCGGATGTGCTCCACCATTTTGTCGGGGCCGGTGGCGCAGTTGAGGCCCAGCACATCGATGGGATAGGGCTCCAGGATGGCCAAAGCCGCCCCGATCTCCGTGCCCACCAGCATTGTCCCCTGCACCTCAAAGGTGAGGGACACCACCACCGGCAGGCGGATCCCGCGTCGGGCAAACTCCTGCTGCACGGCCACCAGGGCCGCCTTGGTCTGCAAAATGTCCTGGCAGGTCTCGATGATCAGCAGATCCGCCCCACCGTCAACTAGCCCCTGCACCTGCTCCTCGTAGGCAGCCCGCATCTCATCAAAGCTGATGTGCCCCAGGGTGGGCAGCTTGGTGGTGGGGCCAATGGAGCCGGCCACAAAACGGGGCTTTTCCGGCGTCGCAAACTCGGCTGCTACCCGCTTGGCCAGTCGCGCCGCCGCCACGTTCAGCTCGTAGGCTTTTTCCGGGATCCCATATTCGGCCAAAACGATGGAGGTAGCCCCAAAGGTATTGGTCTCAACAACGTCGGCCCCCACTTCCAGAAAGCCGCGGTGTACCCGCTCCACCGCCTCCGGCTTGGTCAGCACCAGCATCTCGTTGCAACCCTCCAGCTCCGGCCCACCAAAATCCGCTGCCGTCAGGTTCTGGGCCTGGAGGGAGGATCCCATCGCCCCATCAAAGACAATCACACGTTCCTGGAGATGCTGCAGGAAGGGATGGGTCATAGAAGTCAAAGTCAGGCAGGGTGTCATCGACCTAGAGTCTGATTTAAGTTAGCATCGAGCCATTTGCTCGGACTAGGCCGAAGGATGGATCCCTGGCCAGGGCTTCCATTCTGGCCATTGTTGAGGCGAATTTAACATTTTCTTTGCCTGCCCCGTTGCTGTTTCCCCCAGGTCGGGCTAATTTAGGGAAGACGTTTTGGTGTGAACGGCTACAGTTGCTCGCAAGTGTTCCTCCCAGGGTCACTTGCCGCCTGCTGTAGAGCGATCTTCTCCTCGCGGGTTGGAGTGGTTGAGGTGCTGAATGTTCCGCCCCCCCAGTGAAGTGCCTCGCACTCCGTCGCAGGATTGGCGAAGAGAAAGATCCACCTCTCGCCATCTTGAGAGGTTCCGCCCACCAAGATGACGGGTCTTGCGCCAGTTCAGTTGAGCCCCATGAGCGATATCTGCTTCCAGATTGACCCGAGCAATTGGTTATCCAGAAGCGGGCAGGCTTGCCTAGGGCAACTCAGGCTTTGGCTTGCGGATATCGGCTCCCTCACTCTGGCGTTGTGGGATGCAGCAGGGCTGCAACTTGCTCCTCTCCCTTTGGCGTCTAAGCTCCCTTAGTCACCTTTAGTTGTCTGTGATTAGGATCACGAGGAACTCAGCATGGCTCAAGCAAAGGAATTGGTGAAATCTGGTCAAACAGCTCTTCTCGAATCGGATCTGGAAAATCCACCTTCTGGCACCCTGGAGTTGGACACGGAGACAGATACCCTCGAGAGCGAACTGGATACCGGTGACACTGATGCTTTTGATGAGGATGACGACGACGAAGAGGCAGCAGAGGAGGATGGAGAGACTGCCGCCGCCGGTGCCAAAGGTCGCTCAAAGCGCAAGGCGGCCAGTAAGAAAAAGCCCTACACCGATGACTCTATCCGGGTCTATTTGCAAGAAATTGGGCGTATCCGGCTGCTGCGGGCCGATGAAGAAATCGAGCTAGCCCGAAAAATTGCCGATCTGCTGGAGCTAGAGCGCGCTCGCGAGGCCGTTTTTCAGCGTATGGGCCTCTGGTCAGACCCAGAAGAGGTGCCGGACACCCTCTGGGCAGAAGAGGTCAAGATGTCCTTGCCGGAATTTCGGCGGCGGTTGCATCGGGGGCGGCGGGCCAAAGAAAAGATGGTGCAGTCTAATCTGCGTTTGGTGGTGTCCATCGCCAAAAAGTACATGAACCGGGGCCTGTCTTTTCAAGATCTGATTCAGGAGGGATCCCTGGGCCTGATCCGGGCAGCCGAGAAATTCGACCACGAGAAGGGCTACAAGTTCTCCACCTATGCGACGTGGTGGATTCGACAGGCCATCACCCGCGCCATTGCCGACCAATCCCGCACCATTCGCCTGCCTGTCCACCTCTACGAGACGATCTCCCGCATCAAAAAGGTAACCAAGTTGCTTTCCCAGGAATTGGGCCGCAAGCCCACCGAAGAGGAGATCGCCACCCGCATGGAGATCACCATCGAGAAGTTGCGCTTTATCGCCAAGTCGGCCCAGCTTCCCATCTCTTTGGAAACCCCCATCGGCAAGGAAGAGGATTCTCGGCTGGGAGACTTTATCGAGTCGGATGGGGAGACGCCGGAGGATCGGGTGGCCAAAGTCTTGCTCAGAGAAGATCTGGAAAGTGTTTTGGAAACCCTCACCGCCCGCGAACGGGATGTGTTGAAGTTGCGCTACGGCTTGGATGATGGCCGCATGAAAACGCTGGAGGAGATCGGCCAGATCTTTAATGTCACCCGTGAGCGAATCCGGCAGATCGAGGCTAAGGCTCTGCGCAAGTTGCGCCACCCCAACCGCAACAGCGTGTTGAAGGAATACATCCGGTGACTCTGGGGCCCATTCCTTCTAGCTCTCAGGGAGAGCCGGGGCAAGGGATCCAAGAGAGTTCCCGGCCCCCTAAGGCAGACTGAGTTGGAACTGCCAACCCGCGCGATGGAGGATCTTCAGCATGAACTCGAACCAGACTCCGCGGATCCCAGTCTTTCTGAAAAAGCAGCCCTCTTTCTGGTGTTGGCCGCGGTGGGCGCCATCGGAGCTTTGGTGGCCAAGCTCACCATTGTCAAGCTCACCATTGTGGTGGGGCGCACCGTTCGCAAGGATTCCTATTTTCTCTCCCAGAGGGCTGGATTGGCGGATCCCTTTACACAGACTCAAGGACTGAGCGATTGCGGCGCTTCTGGGCAGCCTTGACTTTCTACACGGCCCTGCCTCTGGGGTGGGTCGGAGACTTGCCGTTTGAGGGCATTGCCGCCTGGCTGCCAGGGGTAGGTGTGTTGCTGGGCGGGATCCTCTCCCTGGCTGGGATCCTGCTGCAGGTTTTCCCCAATCCGGTGCGGGCCGCTTTGCTCTTGGCCCTGTGGGTTCTCTTGACCGGTGGACTGCACCTGGACGGGGTGGCCGATACTGCCGATGGCTTGGCGATCAATGTCCACAAGCCTCCCCACACAGGGGATCCGCAACCGGCAGCCCAGGCAGACCCGGAGGGATCCCGCCGTCTGCAGGTGATGAGCGATAGCCACACCGGGGCCTATGGGGTACTGGCCTTGGTGCTGCTGCTGCTGCTGAAATTTGCTGCCCTGAGCAGCGTTCGAGCTTGGCCCCTCTTGCTGCTGGTGCCCGCCTGGGGGCGTTGGGGCCAGTTGCTCGCCATTGCCCTGTACCCCTATCTGCGAGAGCAGGGATCCGCCCGCTTCCTCAAGGACTCCACCTCCTTGCCGGGATCCCTGTGGCCGGGCACTCTGCTTGTGCTGGCCATCACCGGGGGGTTGGGCTGGGCTGGGATCTTGGCTTGGCCCCCTTTGCTGCTCTGGACGCTGGGATCCGCTCTGGGGGCTTGGGCCGTGGGCTACTGGATCTACCGCCAGTTGGGAGGACACACGGGCGATACCTACGGAGCTACGGTGGAATGGTCAGAAGCGATAGCATTGCTGTGGGGATCCCTTATTGGGCCATCATGAATCTGATACATTTACGCTGAACACTGCTGAACATCACTGTTCAACTATGCAGCGATAGCATTCTGTTTGTTTCCAAACA